>NZ_JBRREI010000015.1:0-91582 GCF_056760195.1 Stenotrophomonas sp. STEN020 | reverse complement strand
GGGGGGGGCGGCCCGCCCCCCTAACGCCCCCGATCCCTGTGTCCGCGGGGCGCGGAATTTGGGGGGGGGTGTTCCTGGGGTGGCACGCGGCGGGCCCCCGCTCCTACAAAAACCCAGATGCCTACTGCGCCGCCATTATCAGCGCATCCACATCCAGATGATGGCCGGCGCGTGCGGCTTTGGTGCGCAGGTACTGCTCGTTCTCGTGGGTGATTTCGCCGGTCACCGGCACGCAGCCAACCACTTCGATGCCGGCCTTGCGCAGGTGCTGCACCTTGGTCGGGTTATTGGTCAGCAGCTGGATGCGTTGCACGCCCAGCGCGCGCAGCATGGCCACCGCGCTGCCATAGCGGCGCTCGTCGGCACCGAAGCCCAGTTGAGCATCGGCGTCGATGGTGTCCAGGCCTTCGTGCTGGTAGCCGTAGGCACGCATCTTGGCGGCGATGCCGGTGCCGCGGCCTTCCTGGTCCAGGTACAACAGGATGCCGCCGCCCAGCTCTTTGAGTGTGCGCAGACCGCGCCGCAGCTGGTCGCCGCAATCGCATTTGAGCGAGCCGAACAGATCCCCGGTGAGGCAGGACGAATGCACGCGCACCGGCACGATGCCGCCCATGTCCGGATTGCCGACGATCACCGCAACCTGGTCGCGCTGCGCCACGCCGCCACGGAATACTGCGAACTCGCTCATGCCGACATCACGCAGTGGTACTGGCGAGCGCGTTACCAGTTCGTAGTCCTGGCCGGCCTGGCCAGCACCTTCGTACAGGGCGGTGGTGTCCAGCTGCAGGCAATCATCAAACGGGCTGCTTGCAGCACCCAGTTCCACTGAAATCATGGCCGGCAAAAGCAAACCCAGTCGCGCCACTTCCACCGTCGCTGCATCCAGTGCATTGCCATTGGCTTGCGCGTCAGTCGGTGCGACTGCATCGCGCAGATAGGCCAGTGCAGGCAGTTCGGCAAACGCGCGATCAGCCAAAGGCAGATGGATGCCGTTGGCAGCGTTGATGCCCAGCGTCTGCGCGCGCGCTGCGCTCAGGAACAGGTAATGGCGACCTTGCGCGGCCTCGGCAAAGGCGGCGTAGCCTTCCGGCGAGCTGCTGTCCAGGGCAATGCTGGCCAGCCGTTGCTGGCCATCGCTGATCACCACCGGGCGGCCAGCCCGGAGTTCGGCGGCGGCGCGCTCGCAGCGGATGGCGGCGGTCTGGCCGAAGTAGGACTGGCTGGTGGAAGCGGGGCTGTTCATTTGAAACCTTATGGGGGCCGTTGGCAGTCGAATCAATCGAGCGGCACGGGTGACGCAGTGTTGCAGCAGCAGGTTCAGTGCGGGTGACGGGCAGTGGCGTAAGGGTCGTGCTCGCCGCTACCGGGTGGCCGTAGCGTGTAGCGCTTGTAGGTCCACTGGTACTGCGCAGGGTCGCGGCGCGCGATGCGCTCGATGCCGGCATTGAGGGTAGCGACGGCCAGTTGCAGATCCGGGTCGGCGATCTGGGCCTCGGCCGGTTCGATATGCAGGGCGAAGTCCAGGTTGGGCCCGGTGCGCTCGCACCAGCCGTACAGCAGGGTGGCACCGGTGCGCTCGGCCAGGCGGTTGACCAGGGTCATTGTCAGCGCCTGGATGCCGAAGAACGGCACGAACACACCGTCGCCATTCTTGGGCTGCTGGTCGGGCAGGATGCCAGTGGCACCGCCTTCCTTGAGTACCTTGAACAGCTGGCGCACGGCTGGGCCTTCGGCGCGGACCTGGCGCACGTTGTCGCCGCCGCGGCACAGCTGCAGGAATTCATCGCCGACCGGATTCTCCGGCGGCGCGTAAACAATTGCGATCGGTCCGCGCGAGGCCAACCACTGGTTCAGCAGCTCCCAGTTGCCGTAGTGCGGGGCAATGACGATCACACCCTTGCCCGAGGCTAACGCGGTGTCGTAGAGCTCTTGACCGTGGCGTTCACGCAGGTGCTTGGACAGGTTCTCGGCCGGATCGTGGGTCCACAGGTACAGGGTTTCCAGTGCCTGACGGGCGGTGGTGCGCAGCACCTCGCGGTGCAGGCGCGCGCGCTGGGCGGGGTCCAGTTCCGGGTAGACCAACTCCAGGTTGCGGCGGGTCACCCGGCTTTCGCGGGCATTGATGCAGCGCCAGAGCCAGGCCACCGTGTCGGCCAGGGTCCGCTGCCAGGACCAGGGCAGGTGGGTCAGGGCACGGGCGAGGCGGTAATAGAGCTTGGCGGTGGATTGCGGTTTCATTCCTCCAAGTTTAGCCGCTGGCGCCCGGTGCTATGGTGCCCGGCCCTATAGCAGGAGCTGCCAATGCTTTGCCTGATCCAACGTGTCACCCAGGCCTCGGTCACTGTTGATGATGCCGTGGTCGGGCAGATCGGCCCGGGCCTGCTGGCCTTGGTCGGGGTGGAGCCGGGTGACGATGAGGCGATGCTGTCGCGGATGGCGGACCGGCTGCTCGGTTACCGGGTTTTCGCCGACGATGCCGGCAAGATGAACCGTTCCTTGCGCGATACCGGTGGCGGGCTGCTGCTGGTCAGCCAGTTCACCCTGGCTGCCGATACCCGTTCAGGCATGCGCCCCAGCTTCACCAGTGCGGCACCGCCGGCCGAGGCTGAACGGCTTTTCAACCGATTGGTGGCTATCTGCCGTGAAAAACACAGCTCAGGGGTGGAAATTGGCCGCTTTGGTGCCCATATGGTTGTCAGCCTGATCAACGATGGGCCCGTAACCTTTCTGCTCAGACCGTAGCGCGCCGCGAACCCACCGCCCCGGCAAGCGCTATGCTGCGCTGGTATAATGCTAGGTTCCCATCTTCACAATCGCCGGTGGCGCGAGCATTACATGGCCAACGAACGTCCTGCCCAGCAAAACGACATCAAGCTTCTGATCAGCAAGGGCCTGGAACAGGGCTACCTGACCTACGCCGAAGTTAACGATCATCTGCCCGACGACATGGTCGATCCGGAGCAGATCGAAGACATCATCGGCCTGATCACCGGCATGGGCATCGATGTCCACGAAGTTGCCCCCGACGCCGACACGCTGATGCTCAGCGACGGCAACACCGGCAACCGTGAAGTCGATGATACCGCCGCTGAAGAAGCTGCTGCCGCACTTACCGCACTCGACACCGAAGGTGGCCGCACCACCGACCCGGTGCGCATGTACATGCGCGAAATGGGTACGGTCGAGCTGCTGACCCGCGAAGGCGAAATCGCCATCGCCAAGCGCATCGAAGAAGGTCTGGGCCAGGTGCAGGCTGCACTGGGCACCTTCCCGCTGGCCGTTGAGTCGGTGCTGGCCGATTACGAACTGCACAAGGAAGGCAAGAAGCGCCTGGCCGAAGTGATCGTCGGCTTCAACGACCTGGTCGAGGAAGCACCGGCTCCGGCCGTTGCCGAAGACACCAGCGACGACGCTGATGCTGACGGCGACGAAGAAGACGACGGCGACGACGTCGAGGAAGAAGCCGGCCCGACCGGTCCGGATCCGGTGGAAGTGGCTGCCCGCATGGAGCAGCTGGCCAGCGATCTTGCCAAGTTCAAGAAGGCACACGCCAAGGGCGACACCAAGGCTCAGGCCAAGCTGCGCGAAGAAATCTCGGCCACCTTCGTGACCCTGAAGCTGCCGCTGCCGCTGACCGACGTGCTGGTTCGCCTGCTGCGCGACACCATGGCCCAGGTCAAGTCGCAGGAGCGCCGTGTGCTGCACCTGGCCACCATCACTGCCCGCATGCCGCGTAAGGATTTCATCCGCTCGTGGGAAGGCAACCAGACGAATCTGGAGTGGGTGGAAGACGCGATCAAGCGTAAGCAGAAGTGGTCGTCGGCCCTGCGTGACGTCAAGGACCAGATCGTGTCCGAGCAGCAGGCCACCATCGACCTGGAAAAGAACACCCAGCTGAGCCTGGACGAGCTGAAGGAAATCAGCCGCGTCATGGCCTACGGCGAAGCCAAGGCGCGCAAGGCCAAGAAGGAAATGGTCGAGGCCAACCTGCGTCTGGTCATCTCCATTGCCAAGAAGTACACCAACCGCGGCCTGCAGTTCCTGGATCTGATCCAGGAGGGCAACATCGGCCTGATGAAGGCCGTCGACAAGTTCGAATACCGTCGCGGTTACAAGTTCTCGACCTATGCCACCTGGTGGATCCGCCAGGCGATCACCCGTTCGATCGCCGACCAGGCCCGCACCATCCGTATCCCGGTGCACATGATCGAGACGATCAACAAGTTGAACCGCATTTCCCGCCAGATGCTCCAGCAGTACGGCCGCGAGGCCACGCCGGAGGAGCTGGCCAAGGAAATGGACATGCCGGAAGACAAGATCCGCAAGGTGATGAAGATCGCCAAGGAGCCGATCTCGATGGAAACCCCGATCGGCGACGACGAGGATTCGCATCTGGGCGACTTCATCGAGGACACCAACGTGGAGTCCCCGATCGAGAACACCACCAACATCAACTTGTCGGAAACCGTGCGTGACGTGCTGGCTGGCCTCACCCCGAGGGAAGCCAAGGTGCTGCGCATGCGCTTCGGCATCGACATGAACACCGATCACACGCTGGAAGAAGTGGGCAAGCAGTTCGACGTGACCCGCGAGCGTATCCGTCAGATCGAGGCCAAGGCGCTGCGCAAGCTGCGTCACCCGAGCCGTTCGGAGCAGCTGCGCAGCTTCCTCGACATCGAGTGAGTGGTGGCTTGCAAGTGATTGCTGGCGCGTAAGTGCCGGAATGAAAAACCCCGCCTTGGCGGGGTTTTTCTTTGGGTGGGTGGCGGCGCATTGGGCGGGAATCACCGCAAGGACCTGGCCAATACTGCAGCCATGCGCGGGCGTTGCGCTTTGCGCAACAGGCGCACATCAAAAGCAGACACATGGAAGTAGTCGCGCGCAGCGCGCTCCACTACACTGTGTCGTCGCTACGGGCCTATAGCTCAACGGTTAGAGCAGAGGACTCATAATCCTTTGGTTCCAGGTTCGAATCCTGGTGGGCCCACCAAAATGAAGTCCGAGGCTGTCCAGCAAAGTCCAGGCAGCACATAAAAACCCCGCATATTGCGGGGTTTTTTGTCCGTACCAGTCCAGACGATTCCACTTGAATCCAGCAAATAAGTGAGTCAGGCTGTGAGTCACCAGGTGACACCCAGTTGCTCTGACTCACAAATGGTTGACTCACATGCTGACCGACACCAAGTTGCGCTCGTTGAAGCTCCGCGATAGTGCCTATCGCGTCGCTGATACGAATGGCCTGTGCATTGAGATTCGTCCAACGGGCGCCAAGGTGTGGCGGTATCGCTACCGTTACGCAGGCAAGGCTAGCATCGTCACCATGGCGGAATACCCGGCAATGGCGCTGAGTGAGGCGCGGGCGGAGCGGGACAAACTGCGCGCCCTAGTGAAGGGTGGCGCCAACCCGGCGCAGGTCGCGCGAATCGACCGCGCTGCGATCGTCGAGAGATCTGAAACCACCTTCTCTGCGATCGCCTCTGAGCTCTTGGCGAAGCGGGCGAAGGAGGGTTTGAGTCCTGGATCAGTCAAGCGTGAACGTCGCCTCTTCGAGAAGGACTTGGCGAGCATCGGGGACATGCCGGTCACGGACATAACTGCGCCAGTGTTGCTGGCCGCGTTGCGCAAGCTGGAGCGGCGCGGGGTTGTTGAAACAGCGCACCGCGCGCGGTCGCTGGCTGGACGCGTATTTCGCTATGCCATCGCAACCGGGCGAGCTAAGGGCAATCCTGCCGATAACTTGGCTGGCGCACTGGAGCAGCCTCAGACCAAGCACTTCGCAAGCGTGACTGAGCCCGAGAAGATCGCAGAACTAATGTGCGCGCTGTATGCCTATCGGGGCTCCGAAGTAACGCAGGCAGCGTTGAAGCTCGCCCCCATGCTATTTGCTCGTCCCGGCGAGCTTCGTCATGCTAAGTGGGTGGATATCGACCTGGAGACTGCGGAATGGCGCTATACAGCTAGCAAGACCGGCATTCCGCACATCGTGCCATTGCCAAGGCAGGCCATAGATATCTTGCGGGATCTACATCCCCTAACTAAACGAAGTGAATATGTATTTCCCGGAGTGCGTAGCGCCTCGCGTCCCATGAGTGAGAACACCGTCAACGCGGCTTTGCGAAACCTAGGATTCGACGGGGATACGATCGTCGGCCATGGTTTTAGAGCTATGGCTCGTACCGTGCTGGATGAGGTTCTTGGCTTCAGGCCAGACTATATCGAGCACCAACTTGCGCACGCAGTGCGTGATCCCCTTGGTCGGGCCTACAACCGCACTGCCCACTTGTCGGAGCGTCGGAAAATGATGCAGGCATGGGCCGACTATTTGAATGAACTAAGGCTTGGCGCTAGGGTCGTGTCAATGTGCCGCAAAGCGAGTTAAATGCAGGCCACATGTGGAGGTGAGACCTTTTCCTTGATAACCGGGGTATGGGTGCTCTCTAATTTGGGGGATTAGCCAGTATCTGCGCGAATTTCCGCTACCGAAGAAAGAGTGTTGCCCCCAAAGTTGCCCCCGCCGGAGGTCTTTCAGTGGTTGGGCTTGCCTCTTCAGTATTCGTCCCACTTCAACTGAGGCATAAGTGCGCGGCAGTTTTATTGGCCGTTTGTGCCAACAGTTAGTCCTAGGCAAGCCATAGGAGGGCGGCGCATGACCGGATGAATCCGGAATTCGCGCATGCACCGCCCATGGACCCTTGTCCGGCGAGCCAGCAATTTTGCGTTCGATCGGAGAGTCACCGTCGACTTGATCGGAGGCCTGAACCTTGGCTTGCCTGGGCAGTGTTTTGATGCGGAGTCCGGTCTCTGGCAGAACGGTAATCGGCAATACGATAGTAGGTGGGGCGGTGCTTTCCGGTGGTGGACTTTCGGAGGTGGCCCAGGCCAAAAGCACACTTGATGCGCTTTAGGCTCGGTGCCCACCGATGTCCCCGAGCATGCCAAGGTGTTCGCGACTATGTCGAATGATCAGTTGATCCCAATGCCTGATCGAGGCCGCAGTCGGAGGCAATGGACGAAGTGGTAATTCTGATTGAAACGGGAGAGCCGTTTGCCGCTGGCTCTTCTTTGGCAGCTCAGGATTATCCCTGTGCGCACATAGATATATGCCGGAAACGGGGGAAAAGGCAGGCGTTGTATCTGGCAGGATTGGCATGCGCGACTTACAACAGTGGCATGCCACCTCGGCAGCGCTCGCGCTCAATCCACTAACGACGAGGAGAGTGAAGTGCGAAATAAGACCTGCAAGTCTGCTTTAGTCATGGCGGCGTGCGTTGCCGCAGCTGGGGCAGCATCCCAAGAGAAGGATCCTAGCGGGATCGAAGGGATCAAGTAGACCGAGCTTCAAAAGGTCGTGCTTGCGATGCGCCGGGAAAGCATGAGATCTTAGGTATTGCCAACATTGTTACGGACGCTACAGCAGATCTCCATCTTCACCAAGACTACGAAGTTGGCTATTTGCTTGACGGCGAGTTCCTCCTCAAACGCGTGGAGAGCCTGATCGAACGTTGCGTGCCGGCGAAAGCTTCAAGATCGCACCGAAAACACCCCATGCGGCTACCAATACCGGCATTCCTATGAAGCTGCTCGTCACCTACATTGTGGACACCAACAAGCCGTTGGCCGAATTGCCGAACGGAGTGCTCTAATGTCGCAATTAGGTCAACAAATTAACCGCCAGGTATATGAGATGAAAATGTTTCCCCACTTGAACAATATGTTCGTGTCCCTGGCCATCTTGGCCGCTTTGGCTGCAATTGACATCGCTAAAGCAGATACCAAGCGAGAGGTGACCACCACAGCTGCAAGTGTCCCTGCTCAGGTTCCTGGCGTATACCGCTTCAATGTAGGAGCTATGCGGGTCAGCGCTTTGAGCGATGGCACCTTGCCGTTGGACCTGCATCAGATCCTGCGTGGCATTACTCCGGAGCAGATGGACTCGCTGCTTGCCGAGAGCTTTGCAAAAAATCCACTTGAAACCTCGATCAATGCCTACGTGATCGAGTCTGGAGGTCAGGTAATTTTGGTGGATACGGGCGCCGGGGAGCTTTTCGGCCCGGTGGGCGGGAAGCTACCGGCGAGTCTGGCGGCGGCGGGCTACAAGCCGGAACAGATCACGGATATCTTGATCACTCACATCCATACCGACCATTCCGGTGGGCTTGTCCGTGCCGGGCGCATGGTTTTTCCCAACGCAACAGTGCATGTGGCGAAGGCGGACGTCGACTTCTTTCTGGACAAAGGCAAGCTCCAAGATGAGTCGATCGGAAAATTCATAAAAGAGGCCTTGGGGACAGTGGGTGTTTACCTGAGCGCTGGCAAGGTCAAGACGTTCAGCGGCCGCACTGAGATCCTGCCGGGTATAACGGCGATCCCCACGCCAGGGCACACTCCCGGACACAGCTTCTATCTGGCCAAGAGTGGCGGAGAGAGTATCGAATTCTGGGGCGACATCATGCATGTGGGCCAAGTGCAATTTGCCAAACCAGTAGTGACAATCACTTTCGATGTCGATCAGGACGCGGCGCGCGCGCAGCGTATTAAGCAGTTTGGCCAAGCCACTGACGAGCGGCAATTAGTTGCAGTGGATCATCTGCCCTTCCCTGGAGTAGGACATCTCCGCCGCAATGGTGATGGCTACGATTGGGTGCCGGCAGAGTATAAGAATCGCGACTAACCCCGCTCGGTCAAATGGCCGTGGTGCGAGCCAGGGCGAAGAATTTGTTTCGTGGAAAGACGCCGTAAGCCTACTGATTCAGCGTCGTGGCAGCTATTTGGAAATGTAGAGCCGACGCAGATTATGACCTGTTTTTGCTAAACGATAGTGCGCTACAACTGGTAACGACATCGCCCAGGCGGCCGACTACCGGCAGCGTGCATTGTGCCGGGACCTCATCACCTAAGAAGTTGAACAGCAGAAGAAGCAGGCCGCATGACGGAGCCGAGTCTTTCCCGCCGCCTTCTAGTTTAGATTGTGGTTCACACCTCGTTGCCGCGAACAATTCCGCGCTGTCGCAACTCTGCATCGATGGGGCAGTTTGGGCACCCCTCATAGCAGCACAGCCGGCACACTCGATAAGAGTGTTCGAGGCTCTCAAGCCGTGCGCGTAAGACGCGCGCCGATATGTCGCCCAAGAATCTCACTTCCTCATGGGTTAGAGCTGCAAGTGCCTCCGCGATTACCCGATCCCTTGAGTTCAAGACATCGACGCTGACCGTTTTGCCGGCCTCTGTCAGGAAAAGGGAGCGAGTGCGTCCGTCAGAGGAGTGGTCACGGCGCTCGATCAAGCCCTCCGTGGCCAAGCGATCAACAAGTCAGACCGTACCTGCATGAGAGAGGCCTACTCCCACGGAGAGCATTCTTATTGATAGACCCGGCATGTGCGCTAGCAGTGCCAAAGCGGAAGCGGTAGGGCCTGCCTGCGGTGCCTGCGATGAGCTGGCTTGGATAATCTCATCGCTCACCATCAGCGCGAAGGCCCCAAAGACATTGCGATTCTGGATTTCATTCATGGGCGCTATGTATATGTGAATGGCGCATAGATCGCAAGGCACGGTCATGCTCATGCGGCATTATCTTTGGTGCGCCATGTATCCCCTAAAAGCCCCAACAACCTTGTGGGCGGGTGCAAGCGCGGAATTCAACCCGTCGGATAGGGTTAGCACTGCAATGTCTATGAGCTATGAAAGATCGACCTCTGCGTGATGGCATATGCGCGGAGCATATATATCGCTGACGATAGCTACCGTTAATGAACTGGCGCCCGACTAACCGTTTATATTCGCTATCCATAGCCGATACACCGTCTCGGAAGCATTTGATAGGAATCCGGCCAACCCGCTAGGAGGTATCGCTGATGGAAATGCAGCAGGTCCGGTATTTCATCGCTCTAGCGAAGACGCTCAATTTCACGCGCGCTGCCGAGCAATGCAAGGTGAGCCAGCCGGCTTTGACCAGGGCGATCCAGCAACTCGAGCGCGAGCTTGGCGGTCCGCTGTTTCACCGCGAGCGCAGCAACACACATATGTCCGAGCTTGGACAAATGATGCTCCCCTACCTGGAAAGCGTCGAGACGTCGGCCCAGGCGGCAATGCAAGCAGCCAAGTCTTCGAAGAAGCTTGAGAACGTCACAATGACGTTAGGTGCGATGTGCACGATTGGCCCGCAACTTGTCGCCGATCTGATCGTGCGCTTCCAGGCGGACAACCCTGAGGTCGAGTTAAGTGTTATTGACGGCGAGGCCCGAGCGATGATCGAGCAACTCGAAAAGGGCGACCTGCACATCAGTCTGGTTGGCGTGCCGGAAGAGCTTCCCGAACAGTTCCATCAGGTGCCGATCTTCAACGAGAAGTTCGTCATCGTACTGCCCCCTGAGCACCCGTGGGTGCAGAAGAAAGCAATCCGCGTCGAAGAACTGGACGGACAGCCCTATGTCGGGCGAACCAATTGCGAGGTCTTTCAGACGGTGACCGACGATTTCGCTCGCCGCGGCGTGACTATCAAGAAGGTCTTCAGCTCGCCGCGCGACGACTGGGTACAGAAGATGATCAAGGCCGGGTTGGGGTTCGGGTTCTTCCCCGAAAACTGTGTCACGGACTCAGACCTGATCGTCCGCCCCCTGATCGAGCCGGAGTATTCGCGGACGATCTACCTCGCCACCGTGCGCGGGCGGCCGCACTCACCGGCGATTGGCGCCTTCGTGAAAGCCGCGCGTCGCCATTGGCCGGTTTCGGAGCTCTTCGCTTCGCAAGATTGAGCGCAAGGTTCCAGCGAAGCTCAGTTGGCTTCCGCCGCCGCGCACGAATACGGCGGAAACTGACTGGTGCAGTTTGATTCCGTGATGCGCTCAAGCATGTCAGCGAGACTTGTGTTTGAACACCAAATGCGACCTGGACTGGACTGTCTGGAAGTCGATCGATGGTGGACCAAGATGGCAGTGTCAGGCGTAGCTACGCGCAGATCATTCAAGAACCGGACTTGCCTGCCCAGGTGTCGCGCAGGGTGACGGTACGGTTGAACACCGGCTTGCCGGACGCGTGGGCGTTGCGATCAGCGACAAAGAAGCCAAGCCGTTCGAACTGCAACTGAGTTTCTTGAGCCACAAAAGCTGCAGAACGTTCAACAAAGCCGGAAGCGTTTTGAATTGACAGCGGGTTTAGAAAATCTCGATAAGTCATGCCGCCGTCTTCATTGTCCGGATCCGGAACCGAGAAAAGCCGGTCGTAAAGTCGGAATTCTGCCGGCACCGCATGTTTTGCACTGACCCAATGTATCGTTCCCTTAACTTTGCGCTTGGAGCCGGGCATTCCGGGGCGCGAGTCTGGATCCAGGGTGCAGCGCAGTTCTTGGACTGCGCCGTTTATCGTCACAATGTCGTGGCACTTGATAAGTCCTACCCCGCGTAATCGAACTTCCTTATCTCGCGCCAATCGATGGAATCCGGGCGTCGGAACCTCTGCGAAATCTTCTTTCTCAATCCATATCTCCGGCGAGAACAGAACTGATCGCTCACCAAACGCGGCATCTTTAGGATGATTTGGGAACGTGACAAGGCTCTCGTGACGCTCATCGAGATTCGTGATGATCAATTTCAGAGGATCAAGCACAGCGAACTTTCTGGCGCAGGTAGAGTCCATGATGTCGCGGATGCAGCCTTCTAGCACCGAATAATCGAGCAGTGAATTCTGCTTGCTGATGCCAACGCGGTCGGCGAACAACTGAAGCGCCGCCGGCGGGCAGCCGCGGCGGCGCAGGCCCTGCAGGGTCGGCAAGCGAGGGTCGTCCCAGCCCGACACCAGGCCCTCTCCAACTAGTGCCAGCAGCTTGCGCTTGCTCGTGAGGGTGTAGTTGATGTTCAGGCGCGAGGATTCGATCTGCCGCGGTTTCGCCACCGGCGCGACTAGGCCGGCGTCCAGAACCGACTGATAAAGCGCCGGGTGCCGCAATAGGTCCACGTGGTCAACGAACCAGTCGTATAGCGGTCGGTGGTCCTCAAACTCGAGTGTGCACAGCGAATGCGTGATGCCTTCCAGCGCATCGCTCAGGCAGTGCGCGTAGTCATACATCGGGTATATCGGCCAGGCGTTGCCGGTGTTCTGGTGCTCGACGTGCTTGATCCGGTAGATGGCCGGGTCGCGCAAGTTGATGTTGCCGCTGGCCATGTCAATCTTCGCGCGCAGGGTGCGGGCGCCGTCGGGGAACTCGCCGGCGCGCATTCGCGTGAACAGATCGAGGTTCTCGGCGACGGTGCGATCGCGGAAGGGCGAATTGCGGCCCGGTTCGGTCAGCGTGCCGCGGTATTGACGCACCTGCTCCGCATCCAGGTCGCACACATAGGCCTTGCCGTCTTCCACCAGCTTGAGCGCGCTGCGGTAGAACACCTCGAAGTAGTCCGACGCATGCCGCAGCTCTGTCCACTGGAAGCCCAGCCAGCGCACGTCGTCCTTGATAGCCTCGACGTATTCCTGGTCTTCTTTCGCGGGATTGGTGTCGTCGAAACGTAGAATTACCGGCCCGCCGAATTCGCGACCGATGCCGAAGTTGAGATAAATCGATTTGGCGTGGCCGATGTGCAGGTAGCCGTTGGGCTCTGGCGGGAATCGCGTGCGCACGATGGCATGCCGGCCCGTCGCCAGGTCCTCGCGGATGATCTGCCGGATGAAGTCGTTCTTTTCCGGCAGGCTGGGCTCAGTGGGATGGGGCGTGGAGGTCATGCGGTTGATGGAGTGGGGGCATCCCCTTGAGAGTTGCTTGAGAGTTCTGTCTGAACGTCCGACCCTCGCACAAGGGTCAGGTCCACGGGACAGCGATCAGCGATTTCCAGGATTTTAGCTCGCTGATCCTCATCCAAAGGCCCATCAAGCACAATGGTGCGAGTAAACCTGTCGGAAGGCATCATGCCCGCCACCTTCTTATGCTCAACAGTCGTACTAGCCCGCTCGAGCGGGAAGCCTTTACGGTTCGCATAAAGGCGCATTGTCATCACTGTGCAGGCGGCAAGGCCCGCGGACACCAGTTCGTAAGGGGACAGTCCGCTTCCCAGGCCGCCGACCGAAGCTGGTTCGTCCGCGAGCAATGTGTGGTCACCGCTACGAACGGCGAGCTGAAACTTTCCTGCAAGGGTTTCCGTGGCGATCACTCCCTTGGCGACCTCAACTTGTGGAAGATCAACCGAGAGCGTTGGCAGAAAACGAGTAGCCCATGCGGCAACCATGGCAGCGGCGTAATTCGCGTCGGAAGTGTCGGTGAGGAAGTGATCAGCCTTGTCGAGAGAAATGAAGCTCTTCGGATGACTTGACGCGACGAATATGCGTGACGCGTGGTCAATACCAACGACCTGATCCAGTGGTGAATGCATTATCAGCATCGGGCGGCGCAGGGAGGCAATGGACTTTTCGATGTCGATTTTTTCGATTGCGTCTATGAAACTGCGGCGGATGTGAAAGGGACGACCGGCTATCTCTACTGTGGCCTCGCCATCGCGGGCAACCGCGCCGAGCTCACCGGGTTGCACGTGGCTCAGGATATGTTGGAGGTCGGCTGGTGCGCCGATCGTGGCCACTGCAGCAATGCTTGGCATCTCTGCGGCGGCCGCAATAGCTGCTGTGCCGCCCAAGCTATGCCCGACGAGGAGAGAAGGCGTCATACCTGCCTCAGTCATTGCGACAGCGGCTGCTCGAAGGTCTTCGATGTCTGAGGCAAAGCTAATGGCGCCGTCAGTCCTGTCGTCACTCCCGATCCCCGCAAAATCGAACCTTAGAACGCCAATCCCCGCACGCGACAATGCGCGGGACACGTGAACAGCAGTGCGGCTTTCTTTTCCGCAGGTGAAGCAGTGGGCGAAAATCGCCCATCCGCGAGGTGTCGTTTCTGGAGTCTCAAGCCATCCGGAAAGTTGGTCGCCGTTTGCGCGATTAAAAATGAATGTTGAACGAGCCATTTGTGTCGTCTTCTCCTGCGAAAGTGGCCACATAGTCAATTGGAAAGTCTATTCACGACGGCAAACGGCTGATGAAGTGGCTCGCCTAAAAAAGAGCGCTGAGGTCTTCACACTGCGCGCGCAAATAAATTGGCTGAAGTTCGCACCACACCACTAGTGTCATGTAGCTAGAGAGGTTGACCTCTGACGAACTTAGAGAATAAGCCGTTGAACCTCCTTATGCCGCAAGCGCGCGTGACAGATGCTTCATGTTGATAAAGACCTTCCTGGTTTCAAGTAGTCACTGCCTTATTTTTTCACTATGAAGCTCGCTACGAAGGATTTCCAATAGCTGTGAAACATGACTTCGATGTCTTCGAAGATTGGAAGGCATTCGGAAGTGACGTCTTGTCGCGCCTTAATGAGATGAGCAGAACGCCCCAACGCTTGCCAAAGAACCCTTTCATGCTTTCCAGGAAGCGTGCAGGGCGAAAAGAACCCTCCCAAGACTGACGTCAGGTTCGCCTGTAGCAAGTGATGGGACGGGCTGGCTGGTCTTTGTCCGCCACAGCAAATTTCCATTCCCTTTCGCAACCGGCAAACGCTTCGGAGCAGAACCCGCAAATATGTGCGTAGCACACACAAATCGTCCTGGATCGGGGATTATGTGCGCGGCGCACACACACGGCCCAAATGAGGTATTATGTGCACCGCGCATATATACGGATGCTGGTATGTCTCCGATTACCCGTCAGGACGCCTCGGCACTAGAGCAGAAGGGCTATGGAACTTAGTCAAATCACCTACTTCATCAACTTGGCCGAAACCCTCAATTTCACGACTGCGGCGAAACTGAGTGGGGTTTCTCAGCCTAGTCTGACGCGGGCGATACTCCGATTGGAGGATGAGCTCGGCGGCCCGCTGATTTACAGAAAGGGGAAACACAGCCGTCTTTCTGGCTTGGGAGAGCACGTTGAACTGGAGTTCCGACGGATGCTAGTGGCGTTGGAGAGCGTGCGATTCCACTCGGACAATTGGGCGCAAGGTAAACATCAAGTTATAGATGTCGCGGTTGCGCCGACCCTCGGGGCAAAACCCTTCGCCGCGTTCTTTGTCAGTGCGCTGGATCAGCTTCCATCGATGGAGTTCAAGTTGCATGCACTCAAATTGAAAGAGGACATCGCGAGTGTGCTCTCGGGGAGGTGTCACGCATGCATCTTTCCGCAGAGTTCTAACCCTGATCCGCAGTTGGAGGTCGTGCCCCTGTTTCGCGAGCGTTTCGTGATGGCCTGCGCAGCCGACCACCCATTAGCTGCATTTGGCGCCGTACGTGTCGAAGATTTGGTGGAGTATCCATTAATTGATTGGTTGAGCTGCGAGTACAGAGTGCAGATCCAGGAGTTCTTCGCGCGACGAGATGTGGTGATGCGGCCTCGCTTGCGGATAGATAGAGAAGACTGGATTCAGCACATCGTGGGGCAGGGCAGGGCAGTCTGCGTTCTACCGGAGCGGTCCGTCGGAGCTCCTGGCCTGGTCACTCGGCAGATCGAAGGCCTCACATTGGAACGTGAGATCGTCATGGCGGTGGCCTCTGGTACCACTACGCCTGTTGAGCTGAGTCAGATCGCCCAGTTCGCGTCGAAGTACAAATGGCAATGAGTGGTCATCAAACTGCACAGACGGTATGGCATCCATGCCCGCAAGGTATTGGATTAATCCTACTGTCACTGTGATAGTGGATCTATAGGAAAGCGTAGTCGAGAAAGGATCGTTCCCCAAAGTTTGGAGCCCAATATGAAGTACACAAAGTCACAAGAAGCAATCGACCGCCTGACCCCCGATCAACGCCGGATCACCCAAGAAGCCGGCACCGAGAGGCCGTTCACGGGCGAGTATAACGACAACAAAAAGGTGGGCATCTACGTTGACGTTGTCTCGGGGGAGCCACTGTTCGCTTCCACGGACAAGTTCGATTCCAGAACGGGTTGGCCTAGCTTTACCAAGCCGATCGTACCGGCACACATCAACGAGGTGCGGGACAATACACATGGCGCAGTCAGGACGGAGGTCAGGTCGGTACATGGCGACAGCCATCTGGGCCATGTCTTTCCTGACGGCCCGAGCGACCGAGGAGGTCTGCGCTACTGCATCAATTCAGCGGCTCTGCGCTTCATCCCGCGCGATGAGATGGATGCCGCAGGATACGGCGATTATCTCGAACAAATAAAGGAGGGTTAACATGCATCAGCGTGCAGTTCTAGCAGGCGGATGTTTCTGGGGTATGCAGGATTTGATCCGCAAACGGCCGGGGGTCATCTCGACCCGCGTCGGCTATACAGGTGGCGACGTCCTAAACGCCACCTATCGCAATCACGGCACGCATGCTGAAGGAATCGAAATCACTTTCGATACTGAACAGACGAGCTACCGGAATATCCTGGAGTATTTCTTCCAGATCCACGATCCCACCACAAAGGATCGACAGGGAAATGATCGGGGGCTCTCTTACCGCTCTGGCATCTACTATGTCGATGAAGACCAGAAGCGAGTAGCCGAAGACACGATTGCCGACGTAGATGCATCCGGGCTTTGGAGTGGCAAGGTTGTGACGGAAGTAGCACCCGTGGGCGATTTTTGGGAAGCCGAACCGGAGCACCAGGATTACCTCGAAAAGCGGCCGGGCGGCTACACCTGCCATTTCCCGCGGCCTGACTGGGTGCTTCCCAAGCGACAAAAAACTGGTGATTGATAGCCGACGGACGTTTCAGTAGCTTAGTAGGTAAGCCGCGTGCAGGTACTACGCTGCTCCGGCTCACAATGCACGGGACCGCATCGCTCAGTGATGCGGTCACCGACTCGGACTGATTGGTCCAGAGCGGCACTGTTCACCAGCCCGCAGCCATCCCCGCACTAGAGATTGTAGAAGCATGCATGACCTGTCCTCCTTTCCGATCACTCGGCGCTGGCCGGCATTTCACCCTGACCGCCTGCAGCTCTTCGCGGCACCAACGCCAAATGGTGTCAAAGTCGCCATCATGCTGGAGGAGATCGGCCTGGCGTATGAGCCGCACTTCATCGACATTTCGAAGAATGAGTCCAAAGACCCCGCTTTCCTATCGTTGAATCCGAACGGCCGTATCCCGGCAATCATTGATCCCCATGGGCCCGGCGACCAGCCGATAGGCATGTGGGAATCTGGTGCGATCCTTATCTATCTGGCGGACAAGACCGGCCAGCTCATTTCGAGTGCACCCGCCCAACGTTACGAAACTCTCAGCTGGGTGTTCTTCCAGATGTCGGCCGTCGGGCCGATGTTCGGTCAGCTCGGCTTTTTCCTGAGATGGGGCGGTAAGGACTATGAGGACAAGCGGCCTCGACAGCGTTATATCGATGAATCCAAGCGTATCCTGGAGATCCTTGACCGCCGACTGGAAGGCCGCGAATGGATCGTCGACAATTACTCGATCGCAGATATAGCCACCCTCGGTTGGGTAAACGCACTCAGTGAATCGTACGCCGCTGGCGACATCCTTGGCCTCAGCAATTATTCGAACATTCAAACATGGCTCGGACGCGGGTTGGCCCGACCTGCGGTGCAGCGTGGCCTACAGATTCCTGCGAGGCCGGTATGAGCATCATCGCTGCTTGCTATTACAACGAAGGTAAGCGAATTCGGGACGTCGCGATCGACGAGCGTGTCCAGCTGGGTAACAGTCGCTCAGACTTCTGCTGGATCGCCCTTCACGATCCCAGCGCGGAGGAACTTGACTCGATCCAAGCGACGTATCAGCTTCATCCACTGGCAATCGATAATGCAATGCACCCGCTATGCCCTCCCAAGCTCGAGGTCTACAACGACGAGCTATACATCGTCGCCCAGACCGCAGAACTAGTAGACGACCGAATCCGCTACGGCAAGATGGCCATTTTCACCGGCCACAACCATCTCATCACCGTACGGCACGGCAACGCCGGAGCGCTAGGCAACCTTCGGGAGCAACTCGAGGCTTCACCGGCGTTCCTGGGAAAGGGTGTCGATTACGTGCTGCACGCGATCTTGCACCGGATCGTGGATCAATATTTGCCCATCTTTGAAATGATCGAGGATGACGTTCTGGCGATGGAGCGGCGCTCGTTAGGGAGCTTTCTCGGACGAGATGATGTCGCCCGCATCTTCGGACTGAGAGGCGAACTTACGCGATTCCAGCGCACGCTCGGAGCCATGGCTGAATTGGTCAGAAAGCTCGTTCGTGGGCATTTTCCCTGCATCGGCCCCGAAGTGAGACCGTACTTCAACGATGTCGCCGACCACGTTGATCGCGTGCAGTCCATGGTCAATGGCCTCCTCCAAGTCCTGTCATCGGTCTTTGAGTTCAACAGTCTCCTCGAGGCGCAAAGGATAGGTGTGGTCACCCGCCAACTCGCGGGTTGGGCGGCAATACTGGCAGTGCCGGCGGCCATTGCTGGGATATACGGCATGAACTTTAAGAACTTGCCAGGACTGAATACAGCCTATGGAGTGTTCGTCGTGCTCGGGCTGATGGCGATATCTTGCATTTTTCTGTTCGTGCGGTTCAAGAAGTCTAAGTGGCTGTGAATACGGCGCCGAACATTATTTAGCCGTCATACGACGGGTCCCAAGCGCGCCCTATGCCAGAGCGTGTCCAATTCAATCCGGCAAAGGTGCAGCGTCATGACATCAGAGTTGACCGACGTTCTAGTAGCAGTGCAATCATTTGTCGCAAAGGGCTACGACCGTGAATATCGCGTTAAGGACAACAGTTTTGTCGATCTCGAACTGGGATCGACCCTTGACCCGTGCGCCGTGCGCGTCGACGCGGCATTGCGCCTGGAAAGCGGAGATGATGCTGAAGACGCCTCCAACATCTACGCGATTACCGATACAGCGACCGGGCATAAGGGTCTGTTGATCGACGCATTCGACGTGTTCGACGACATTTGCCACCATGACATTCCCGATCGGCTTGAAGTGCATCGAGAAATAGCGCAAGTGGATGATCAGGGTGTGCAGAGCAAGCACGGACTGCGTAAAGTCTTCAAGAACGACTTTGACCGCGATCCCGAGCGTTATGTTCTTCGGGAGGGATTTCCGGATTTCCCGCCATGTCCTTTCGGAGGAGTTTTCAGCATCCTTGGCTTCGATACCGCCGAGCAGTCTTATGTTTGGCTGGTCACGAGCATCCTCCGGGATTCCCGACTGATCAGGGCCCCATACCAGGGAGATGACGTCAGCAGCGATGAATAGCGGTGTCGGCGGGCCTGAGGTCCGCTCCCGAGGTGGTCATGGACTGAGTTGCCGTCCATTTTAATTATCGAAACAAAACGAGGTGACTATGGATTGGAATAAAGACCACATTCGCGAAACCATGCTTTCGCTGGAGACTTCAGCCTTGCATAGCGCTCGCGGCACTTATCTTGCTTATGTCTCCACTGCTCGGCTTGATCGAAGCGAACCGATCGAGAACGACGAGCACGCTCAGGCCGAAATCGCGAGCGACTTGGCTGAAGCGCTTGATGACACGCTCCATGACTATGACGATAAGCTCGAAAAGCTCGAGATGATCGATTTCGGCCCTAAGTCGGCAGTCAGCGAAGGCGCTGTCGTCAAGCTGTCCGGGCGCTACTTTGTGATTGCAGTGTCAACGAGCAAGTTCAGCTGTCGAGGGCGTGAGCTCATGGGCATTTCCACGATGGCGCCGATCTTCAAAGCGATCGAAGGTGCCCGAGCGGGGGATACCGTGACGTTCAACGGCAAGAACGTCACTGTAGAAGAAGTCTCATAGGGCGCTTTAACCTCATTTGCCGCGTGGTAGCGAGCGCTCTGCGTCTCTTCATACGCTCGTATCAGCATATCGAAAGATACCGCGATAATCGGCGTTGCTTTAACAGGGGTAGCCTTGGGCTCGATTGGGTGCCTCGGCTGCCTGCGTGCGATAGTCAGCATTGCCAGAACGGTGATCAACGCGGTCGCGCGCTGGATAGCCGTCTGCTCCGACGACAGTCATCGCAATTCCAAATATATGGGGTTCGGCGTGTGTCCCGATCCAGTTGAGCACAAAGGGGCGGTGTGTTGCATTGCAGCTGCCGGCCGGAAGATCGTGGTTTGCGACGGTGCGGAAATCTGACGGCTTTTACGGGCTAGCTTGTTTCGGATACTTTCGCGAGGTTTGATATTCTGCCGCGCTGATGAACTGGCCGAATGCCTCGCACCAGATGACCACGGCGTTGTAGTCGCGAACATCGATTCCGGCAGGCACCTCCACAATGAAGCCGTTGAACGTCTTAATGTCGCCCACACGGAGCGATTTTTCCTTGATTTGGAGAAAGGCTTCCTCCGAGACGACGAAACGTGGGGCAAGGTAGAGCTTGTAGTCTGGGCCAGGGGCGAGACGCCCAATGTGCGCGATGCGACTGCGCGATACCTGAAGTTCCCCTTCGCCCCAATGAAGCAGATCGCTGCCTTTTAGATCGCGCACCAGGCGTCCTGCGTAGAGTGTTTCTGCAGCGACATTCTGAAGTGCAGCTGTACCCGGTGATCGAGGCGCAGTTAGGATCGGCAGCGTATAGACCCCGACCGCAAAACCTACGGCAAGCGTCGTGAGGTGGGTGGCAGTCAGGATAATCCAACGCATTTGTTATGCCCGCGCCAGTTCCTTCAGGAGCCGCTCTGCATCGAGATGGAAATCCGATAGAACGATTCGGCCGCCAGCGTCGATAACAGTGAACCAAGGTGTTCCTCGTGTGCCGTAGTCTTCCATGAACGTGGGGAGCGTTGTGCCGGCTAGCGGAACGTCATGACCAAAAGCGACAGGAAGCTCATACTCAAGCTGGTTTAGTCGCAACTTATCGAACGTGTTCTCATGTGCTCCTTCGAAGACGGTCTGAATCACTGCGAAACCCACGCTTTTATTGCTCAATGCACGATGCAAGGTTAGTAGCGTCGGAAACCCATGCACATGGCAGCCACGGCACCAGTGCTGGAAGGCGAACAAAATCTTCATGCCCCCGCCGACATCTGTTAGTTTGAGTGGCGCTATGATTTCTCCGTCCTTTCCAATCCATTTCTGCACCCGTAACTCGGGGGCCTGTCTTTCGTCGACGCTCATCTAATCCTCCAATTCCTGTAGAGAAGCCAGGTAAATCATCTCGCCTCAAGATGGAGCGCGAAGGTCCGGCCTGATTTGCGACCTGTATCCGAGCGCCTTGATTAACGCTGCTGCTGATATCAGCAAGTCACCACCGCCCTCGACAATAAAGCGCGGTAGCTGGAACCGGCAAAGCGATGGTTTGGTAGGCACGGCTGTCATTACCAATCACGCGCGACCTGCACCGAAGGAAACCGCAATATTACCGCTCCGTCGACGGGTGGCCCCTTCAAAAGTTCCATCTCACCAGAAGCGGCGAGAAAGGTTACGTCGTGGCCATTGAATGGCGGGCCATCGCCTGCGATGGGCAGAGCGTAGTTGGCCGGTAGCTGGAAAGCGATTTTCATGAGTGCCTCCGCGCACGCATCTTGATCCTGTTGATAGGCGCCTCCGGAAATGCCGATTCCGCCGATTAACTTCCCGTCTTCTAGGAGAGGATAGCCGCCACCGACATCTACCATTCGGGACGAGAGATGTATCCAATACTTAGATCGATCGGATCGACAGATCTTCAAGTTGAATCGGTGCTCCAGCATTCGCGTGACGGACTATGAAGAGGCGCGCCTGGCGTGTCCAATAGCGTGACAGCATAATGTCCATACCTTGGTCGCGTTCAGAATTGACGGGCGATCCGCGCTCAGGTGCTGTCCTTGAATACTCGCGGGCGATCATGGCCGCGATTCCACCCCCGGGTTGAGCAAGCGACATCATTCGCTGATTCCGCTGAGGGGTATGCGCCTGCAGCGCCGGTGCAAAGCTATCAAAGCCATAGCGGGAGGGTATTGGGAAGTCATACTGACCTGACGTTATAGTCACATACAAATGACAGCCCGTAACGAGCAAGGCCGTTGCTGGTCCGGACTGAACACCCGCTTTTTTTCTTCACTAAATCGGTTCTTTCGGCGGTCGTATGTGAAAAGATGCTGCATATAAATTCTGAAGCGCATCCGATTCCGGTCAATCTGACAAGCAAGGGAGTTCGCCATGGTCACCAGAGGATTTAGCGGTCGCGGCTCGGGCGGAGATCAGAAAGATAGGATTCCACCAGGCCAGCATCTCGTGGAGGATTTCCCAGTGCTTTCGGCCGGGCCCACGCCGCGTGTGGAGCCCTCCGATTGGAAATTTACAGTCAAGGTTGGTCCGAAACCTTTCAAGGTTTGGAATTGGACTGAGTTTAATGCTCTACCGAAGACTAAGGTGACCAAAGACATTCACTGCGTCACCTCCTGGTCCAAGCTAGATACTGTCTGGGAGGGCGTACTGATCGAAGACATTCTGGCGGATGCAGGGCTTGATCGGCCCACCGACTTCGTCCTGGCGCACTGCTACGATGATTATTCAACAAACGTTCCCTTGGTGGATTTACTCTCAGGGAAAGCGATGGTCGCGCTTAGCTATGCGGGCAAGCCGCTTACCCGTGATCATGGGGGGCCCGCGCGTCTTCTTGTTCCGCACCTCTACTTCTGGAAGTCCGCCAAATGGGTGAAGGCGCTGCAATTTACAACCCGAGACGAACCCGGTTTTTGGGAGGGACACGGGTATCATATTTACGGCGACCCATGGCGCGAGCAGCGATACACCCATGACTGAAAGCGGCGCACAAATTGTGTCGTGGCAGTCGTGTGTGATCGACGAGATCGTCCAGCAGACCCCGAATATCAAGAGTTTCTTCTTTCGGCTGGCCAAGCCGTTCGGGCACATCGCAGGCCAGCACGTTGATGTCCGACTGACTGCGCCTGATGGCTACAGAGCGATGCGCAGTTACTCGATTGCGTCTTCGGCAAATTCGTCCGCGACCATCGAGCTCGCTATAGAGCGCCTGCCGGACGGCGAAGTTTCGCAGTTCTTTCATGACGCCGCGGCCGTCGGCGACGAAATCGAACTGCGGGGTCCGCTCGGCGGCCATTTTCTGTGGCCTGAACATGCTACGGATCCAGTTCTGTTGATCGGGGCAGGTTCCGGCCTCGTGCCGTTGATGGCAATGATTCGGCAGCGCCGCGCACTGGCCCAGACCGTGCCTACAGCGCTGCTTCTGTCCGCACGAACCGCTGAAGACGTTCTCTTTTCAGAAGAGCTGCATTCCATCGCACTCAGCGATCCGGCGTTCGCCCTGGCGCTAGCGATTACGCGCGAGAAGCCGATCCGCACATCGGACTATTCGCGGCGGATCGACGGCGCGATGGTTCAAGAAATCGTAGCCCGGTTTCCCCGAAAGCCCACGCAAGTATTCGTCTGCGGTTCGAACAGTTTCGTTAACGTTGCGACTGACGGCGCGCTGCTGGCCGGCCTAGACCCCTCTATTATCAAGACCGAGCGCTACGGTGGTTAGTAGCGCGTGCGGCTCTACGTTCCATCGATATAAGGAGTACGGGAATCGCCTGGAAAGGATCTCGCCCGGGGACAATCGTCACCCGTCGGTTCCGTCCTGGAAATCGGGCAAAGAACGGACTATAGAGTGCTGACAACTTGGAACTGATGGAACGCCTCGTCGACGCTCAACACACGCGTCAGCTTCTCGTGCGTCATAAGTGGATTTCGATCGATGCCTACTCCCCGCGCGACTTTGGACTTTATGGAGAACAACATGAAACGCTTTGCCGAACACGTCTTCATCGCCGCAGGACTTCGCACGCCTTTCGGCCGCGGTGGAGGACCATTGTCTGCCTACGATGCGGTCTCTCTGTCCGTGCCTGTTGTGAAGGCGATGGCGGCCCACGCAGAACCCGACCTCTTCGTCTGGGGAACCGTCATTCCGAACGTAGGCTGGAGCAACATCGCCCGCGAGACCTGGCTTGACGCCAAACTCAGTCCGACGGTGCCGGCGTACTCTGTGGTCTTGGCGTGCTCTACCAGTATGGCGGCGACCTTCGCTGCGGGCGGGATGTTGGGTGGGGGAACCAACCTGGCGATGGTCGGCGGGTCCGAAGTTATGAGCCGTCCTCCAATTGCGCTGACCGCCGATGCATCAAAGCGGCTCACCGACCTCTTTTCGCGAGACCCAGCGGCCGCACTTGCGGCTCTCCAGGCTCTTACCCCACGAGACTATTTGCTCCCCACAAAGGGCTGGGCTAACCGGATCACCGGCAGGACGATGGGGGACCATATGGAGGAGACCGCCAAGGCCTGGCAGGTTTCGCGCGAGGCGCAGGATGATTGGGCGCTCAAAAGCCACCAGCGGGCAGTAGCTGGCTGGGAGCGTGGCTTCTTTGATGATCTCGTGATCTCACTGCCCGAGCTGGCGCGTGATGCGAACCCGCGGGCCGACACGTCGCTCGAACGGCTTGCTGCACTCAAGCCCGTGTTTGATCGCGACAGTGGGAAGGGGAGCTTGACTGCCGGCAACAGCTCACCAATTACGGATGGTGCTGCCGGGTGTTGGGTCGCCACCAAGGCCGGTCTGGCTCGACTTCCGGGGGCTACCCCATACGCGCGTCTCATCGACTACGAGGTGTCGGCCGTCGATTTCCATACCGAGGGTCTGCTGATGGCGCCTTCCTATGGCATCCCGCGCCTGCTCGCGCGAAATAAACTCAGGTACTCCGACATCGCACTCTGGGAAATCCACGAAGCCTTCGCAGCACAGGTCTTGGCGAACGTCGCGGCCATTACCGATCAGGAGTGGGTCCGCGGAACAGCCGGGGTTCAAGCGGATATGGGCGACTTTGATTGGGACCGCGTCAATCCCAATGGGGGCTCGGTGGCCATTGGCCATCCGTTCGGTGCTACTGGCGCGCGTGACCTCAGCCAGGCCGTGAAGGAACTTTGGGCCATGCCAGTTGGGTCGCGGGCGATCGTCAGCATTTGCGCCGACGGCGGTCAAGGCACAGTCGCACTTCTCGAACGCGCGTAACTGGAGAGCTTCAGTTGAAGGACATCCGCTACCACGAGGCCGGCAAGGAGCCGCCCCTTCCCGTCGTCGTGCAGCCAGCGAGCTAGGGCCTGCGAACTGGGTGGGTGCGGTCCAGGCTATGCGGCCGCGAACCATTTTCTATTGATAAGTACGAGAGGATATTCCGAATGAAAAACATGAAAAGCAAGTTGAGCGCGCTGGCTATAGCGGTGTTTTCTACATTGTTTCTATCTACAGCGGCACAGGCAAGTCATCATTTCGAAAGCCGCTTAGCCAAGGAGCATCCGCAGTTCGATTTGACGGATCTGTACGTCTTCGATTCCGAGCGCAAAGGTTTTACGACCTTTGTGATGGACATCAATCCCCAGACAAAAAAGGACGGACAGGCGCAGTTCGGCGAGAATGGCGTCTACAGTCTTCATATCGCCGAAGATCGCGCCAGTTCAGAAAAAGGGATGACAATCACCGTTCACCTGAAAGGCGAAAAGCTTTTCTTTGGTTTGTCGAAAGAAGGTGCCAATCAGCCTGTCGGCGTGAAAGGAGTGGAATTTGGACAAGCGTCCGTTGGGGCCACCCAAACCTTCAGCAATGGAGTCCGCGTCTGGACGGGGCCGGCTCTTGATCCCTTTGTCGGGAATGGGGAAGGCCTAGACAAGTTCCTTGATGGCATTGGGACGGGCAAGCTGGAAATGGCGGCGTTTTCCAAGGGGGGAGACCTCTTCGAGAATCTTTACAGCAGCGTAATCGTGATTGAGGTTCCGAATGCGATGCTTCCCAAGGAAATCTTCGTTTACGCCTCCAGTGCATTCTACAACGTCGATAAATGGGAGCAGGTAAATCGCATCGCGAATCCTTTGATGACCCATCTGTTTTTGGCAAACAACCAGATGGAAGTTGCCGAACATGTCGGTCACCGGCCCGATATCGATCACAAGCAAAAATATGCCGTCGCCGGCTTGGTCTTGCGCGCGATCACGCTGGACCGTGACAGCACCGTGAGGGACAAGGTTGCCTATGCGGACAAGCTTGCGGCCGAACTTTTGCCTGATGTCATTCCGTATAAGCCGGGAACACCGGCCAGCTTCAACTTTAATGGTATCAACGGGCGCAAGCCAACCGATGACGCCATGGATGTGCAGCTGAGCCGGTTCCTTGGCCGGCCGGTCACTGACAACGCCAATAGCTTTACGCGCCAGCGCGCAGCCTTCCCGTATGTCGTCCCAATCAAGAAAGGGGCGAATTGAAGAGTACGGAGCGATCCGGGACCACATATATATGAGCTGGACGAACCTTCGCACCCAGGCTCTTCTTCGTGCCTTCGTAGGGCGAATTGGCATGATCCGCGTGCGCCGACATGGAAGCTCGCGCGTCGTCGTCCAGCTGTGCTCGGCTCGATATCGGCCGCGTGGCGCGATATATTCGCTCTCGTGAATGTGCTCGCCGTTCACGTACTCCACCGTAACATTTTCGGGCGTCTCGACGATCGAGAGACCGTTCGCGACGGCTGCACGGATCGGCAGAGCGGATCGGCTAGCGTCGTAAGTTCCGCCGAAAAAGCGAGCCGCGGTGAAATTGGGCGCACTAAGCAGGTCTTCATCGCGCAGCTCGGCGGAACGCGCGTCCTTGCCGTCTGTTGTCGCGATGTGACCGAAACCAACTCCTACGAGGACGGTAAGAAAGACGCGGCGACGCCGGCCGACGATCGAACGACCCGTCTTTGGTCGAGCGCTTTGTCGCTGATGCAACGCCGAAGCTGGAGGAGGCGTTGGCGGACCCGACACTGATTCATGGCTCGCGAACCGAGCGGCTATTTGAAGCGACGGTGCTTAGCCTTGGTCACTTTCGATTGCTCAAGACCGAGGATGTGGGTCGGGTCCATGCCGCAGTCAGCTGCCGCGCGCCGGATTTCCGAATTGTGCTCGACGACGGCGAGCAGTGGCTCGTCGAGGTCAAGAACGTCCGAAGCCCGGAGCCGTTCAAGCAGAAAACGCAGATGTCGGCGGCGTATCTGGCCTCGCTCCAGACATATGCCGACATGGTTGGCGCGCCGTTGAAGTTGGCGATCTTCTGGTCGCTCTGGAATATCTGGACAGTCATTTCGCCGGAGCGCTTCCGCAGCCCGAACGGCGGCCTTCGCATTACGATGAAAGATGCGGTTCTCGCCAACGAGTCGGGAAGGCTCGGCGAGGTGATCATCATGACCAAGGCGCCGCTACGGGTTGTGCTCGGGGCGGCGACCGACATGCCGCATTCGCTGAGCCCAGAGGGGCTGACCAACTTCATCATCGGGTCGGCGAAACTCTATAGCGGCGAGGTCGAGCTGACTGATCTCAGGGATCGCAAGCTCGCGGAGGTGCTTCTGTTCTACGGTGAGTGGTCCGTCGAGGGGCCTCTCGCGATCACCGAGGGCGGCGAGTTCGCGGGTGTCGAGTTCGTCGCCATGCCAGAGGAGCCGTCCGATCAAGGTTGGGACGGCATAGGCTGGGCTAGCCGCATTTTCAGCCGGTACTATGCCGCGCAGACCATTGATGGCGACCAGGTCATCCAGCTCCATGGAGAGGCGGCCCCGGAATGGTTCGCGCCGCTTTCGGATTGGGATTTCAAGAACAGCGGTTTGGCGGAGCCGGTTGATTGATCAAGGCGCTGGTTGGGCGGTTGCAATCGCTTTTCGGGTGACGTGAACAGCAGAGTGGGGGAGAGGTTGTCTTGAGGCGGATGCCGCACCTGATCGATTTCGAGACGCCATCTGACGAAGCGATCTGCCTCCACGAGGCTGGTGATGCCAGCGCTGCCCTGGTGGTTGGCCTTATTCGAACAGGCTATGGGTTTCTGACTTTACCTATGTCGCCACCTGGCAGGGTTTCGTCTACGTGGCCTTCGTGATCGACGTCTTCGCTCGTCGCATCGTTGGCTGGCGGGCGAGCCGGACGGCACATGCGAGCTTTGTCCGCGATGCCCTTGAGCAGGCACTTCATGATCGGCGTCCCGCTCATGGCGGCGACCTCGTGCATCACTCGGACAGGGGCGTTCAATACGTGTCCATTCGCTACTCCGAGAGGTTGGCAGAAGCTGGCATCGAGCCTTCTGTCGGAAGCGTCGGCGACAGTTACGACAACGCCCTCGCCGAAACGATCAACGGTCTCTACAAGGCCGAGGTCATCCGTCGGCGCGGGCCATGGAGAAACTTCGAAGCGGTCGAATTCGCCACTTTGGAATGGGTCGATTGGTTCAACCACCGACGCCTCCTGGAGCCCATCGGAAACATACCGCCAGCCGAAGGCGAAGAGCGGTACTACGCCATGCTGGACGAACCATCCATGGCCGCATAACTTAAACGAAATGGCCTCCGGCAAACCCGGCGCGGTTCAGTTTCCGGCAGCACCGCTATCGCGCTGCGTCGAGGGTTTTCCCGACTCATGGACAAGTTGGAGTCCGGGGACATTCTGATCGTGACCAAACTCGATCGGCTCGGCCGCGACGCCATTGATGTCAGCTCGACGGTGAAAGCACTGGCCGAAATCGGAGTGCGCGTTTACTGCCTTGCGCTTGGCGGGGCCGACCTCGCCAGCTCGGCCGGGACAATGACCATGAATGTCCTCAATGCCGTCGCCCAGTTCGAACGCGATCTTCTAATCGAACGGACACAGTCTGGCCTAACTAGGTCTGCTTGCATGCACATTGTTGCTTGCCCAGCTTGATGCCAGGCGAATTCTAGAGAAGCATGAACGTTGATCCCTGGAGCCCTCTCCGGCGCCGAGGCGCTTGGCAAGCAAAACTACCCCGCCCGGGCATCGAAACTATAGCTTGTGCGTATTGGGCGTGTCCGCTCGCGGCGGATACTCTGGCGGAGAGGTGTCTAATGCAACCTGCCCCCACCAATGGCAATCGCGCCGAGGCCATGGAGATGCTCTTCGATCCGGCGGAAACGAGTTCCCGCCTGCTCGAATTCTTCTTCCAGATCCGCGACCCGACAACGCTTGATCACCAAGGTAGCGACCATGGCTCAATTGCCATGCGGATGTGGAAGCGTCTGGCGTGTGCCCTTGCAATAAAGTGGAAACCAACGTGACGACGGTAAGCGATTTCTGGAAAGCCGAGTCCGAGCACCAGGATTATCTGGAGCGCATCCCACACGGCGATAACTGCCGCTTCCCGCGCCCGGACTGGGTTCATTTAGATAGGGGATGGTCTCAGCAATTTGGAAAGACACCACCATTGTCGCAAGCGACGAGACGGTCATCGTCGAAGGAAACCACTACTTCGCACCCTCCGCGGTTGACCAGAGCCTGCTCGAGGCAAGCACACGCACGTCTGTCTGTCCGATCAAAGGCACCGCGAAATACTTCAACATTCGCGTTGGTGGTACGCTCAACGCGAACGCGGCCTGGACCTACCCCGAGCCAAATCCGGTTGCGGAGGCCATCCGAGGTCACTTCGCTTTCCGGAAGGGAGTGCACGTTGCGTAGCGGCAGCCCGGATCAACCAGTCTCTGCGCCGTGCCATCGAGCAGAAGATGCACAGCATTGCCGAGGGGGCGATGCCGTCCATGAGCCGCAGGCCGGACGCACCCCGTATCCCGGCGTAACGGTCCAGGGCCACTCGATAGAGCGCCATCTGTGCAGCCAACCAGGCGTGAGGTGGGCTGGAGAACTGTCATGGGGCGCTCGGACGCGGCTATCAGCGAAGCCCCTCCCTGCCGACCTGCCCGCAACGTCCACGTCTTTGTAGAAAGCGGCAGATGATCCAGGCTGCTTGCGGCTTGGTTCCTATTTCCCCCAGAAGTATCCTCCAGCGAGTATGGTGCGTTGATGCTTTCAAGCCTCCTCAACCTGATCGAGATATTCGCTAAATCTGTCAGGTTCCATCTCGTCGCGCTGCGCGTCGTCGTCGTTGGTCAGGCGTATGCGTGCCGCGGGTCTGCTGGAAATCTCAGTGATCGCAGCAATCGCCGTAATCCTGGCCTTCTGGCTGGGTTACTCAACTAACCGAAGCGGCACCTGTGTCGTTGCAGCGGCACACGAAATTGTTCATCGCCGCCGCGCGCGACGAGTGATCGGACTGACTGTTGCCTCTCTGGCTGCGGGATTGGTCGCTGTACCGTTAGCTTGGTCGCCAGTGGGATCAGTATTGGAAGGGTCCACGGATCTTAGTATCACGCTAGTCATTGGGGGAGTCGCTTTCGGTCTGGGGGCGCTTATCAATGACGCATGCCTATTGGGGTCGTTGGGACGCCTAGGCAATGGGGAGTCAAGACTGCTGGCGCTGCCACTGGGACTGACTGCCGGATTTCTTGTGACATTCGGCCTGTATCAACCAAAACCTCAGTCATTTCCCAGCATCCTCAGCACGCCGAGCACTACTACGGCAGTCATCCTTGCCACTTTCTTGGTTGCGCTCGTTCTGCTCATCGCGTTCATTTTCAGAAACGCGATGAAAGAAGCCGGCACTCAAACGGCAATGATAAGCATGATAGTGCTCGGGATTACTGGTGGAGCGCTCTATGCGTTGATGCCGGCCTGGGCTTACGCGGATCTCATATTGGCCAGTCTTCCCCTTGGCTTGGACAGAACACGGGGTGCGGCAGTGACGACTGTTCTGGCGGCCGTTGCCGGTGCGGTCGTGTCTGCTCATCGAAAACGCACTTGGCGCCCGCGTGGTGCGTCGCCGCGACAGCTAGCTCAGACATTCGCTGGAGGGGCGTTGATGGGTGCCGGCACAGCGCTTATCCCTGGCGGCAATGACAGCCTCATCTTGGCAGCTATTCCCGCATTGTCTCTCAGCGGCATCGTTGCTTACGTGGTGATGTTTATCGTCATTGCAATCGGGCTGGCGACAACCCGGAACAAGGCCGCTCCGGTTGCGTCCTAGAGGTGACCGAACACGCGGCCGATCACCGACTAACGGAGGAATGACGTGGAGCATGCCGAGTTTGACGCAGCTTTCGAGAAGCTTGCGGAGGGATACAGCGAAGGCGCTTACGAAGGGCGGCGTTTCGGCGTGACCGTCCGGCGATCCGAGGACGGACGACGTAACAGCCTGTTTGCCAGGGAGTTGGCGGCGACGGACATTGTCAGCTTCAATCTTTATCGCGCAACATCAGGAAAAATATCGCTCAAGCCGTGCGAGATGTCTATCGCAAAGGTCGTCGCATTCGTGCTGAATTTCCGGCCTGACTCTTGCCTAGAGAAATAGGTCTGGGCCAGCCTCTCCTCCTGCCGCGCCCGTCCTAATGCTGCCCATATCGCTCGAGCTATCGAAACTATAGTCGTTGGGTATTGGACTTCATCTGGCGCTAAATCCATTCTCTATACGTCGCCATCGGTGGGAATCGGTGCTGGCTGCCGTGTAAGCCATAACGAGGAGGTCTAAGTGATGACAAAAATTAATGCTGCTTCCGTTCCGACACCTTCCGATCTTGACGAATCTGCCGCCATGAGCGTCTCTGATGCTCTGAAGATCATCCTGGCGAACAGCTATGCGATCTACCTGAAGACAAAAAATTTCCACTGGCACGTTTCCGGACCCTACTTTAGGGACTATCACCTGCTACTCGATGAGCAGGCCGCAGAGATCCTCGCCGTTACTGATGCGATCGCCGAGCGCGCTCGAAAAACGGGCAATACGACCATCCGATCGATCGGCGATATCGCGCGTCATCAGACCATCACGGACAACGATGCCGAGTTCGTAACGCCGCAGGACATGCTGAGCGAACTCCGCGCCGACAATCTCCACATGGTTGAGTCGTTTCGCCGCGCCAAATACGTCGCGGACGAGGCGAAAGATAATGCGACGTCCGGCCTGATCGATACCTGGACGGACGAGGCGGAGCGGCGTGCGTGGTTCCTCTTCGAGATCAGCCGCTAGGCCTGCGCCGGGCGGCGCGTCAGGAAATACGCCTATGCATGGGAGAAGAAGGTGGCCAAGATCGGCTTTGGAGGCGGGTGCCATTGGTGCACAGAAGGGGTGTTCCAAACCTTGCGCGGCGTCAGTCAAGTCGAACAAGGCTTTGTTCAATCGGACGAGCCGGCAGATACGTGGGCAGAAGGGGTAATAGTCACCTTCGATCTATCGGCGATTCAGTTGGCAACGCTTTCCGAGGTGCATCTCAGAACTCATTCCGCAACCAGGGCCCGCTCACCCCGCAGCAACTACCGCAGCGCGATCTATATCTTCGAGGACAGCCAGCGGCAAGAGGCTGAATTGGCGATAGCTCGATTTGCCGACGAGGCGGGCAAGGCGGTCCATACACTAGTCCTTCCTTTTAGAAGTTTCAGGGCGTCAGACGAGCGTTATCAGAACTACTATCGAACCGATCCGAGCAGGCCGTTCTGTCGCCGCTACATCGATCCCAAGCTGGAGCACATCCGAAGATATTTTTCGGAATTGGCGCTCCCCAGAAGCGCCCAGGCCGAATAGGCAATCGGGATCGTGATCGCTCGTAGTTCCAAACCGCTTCTCGATACATTCTGAAAGCTGTTGGACTTCGTATCTCAATTAGCACCACCGAGTCACCGCATAAGTAGCTGGCGTCGTTGAAAAGAAGAGCCATCGATCCACCAGCAGAGACAAATGACATGACAAAGAATGAGGTAATCGAAGTTGGCCGGGAAGTGATCGTGATGCTTCGGCTGAAGTTCAAACCTGGCGCTATCGCTCAAGTGCTTAATGAGATCGTTTCCGCCGCCATGCTAACGCGTAAAGAAGTAGGCAACATTGAGTTTCAGGTCTATCGCGCGAAGGATGACGTCGATCGCCTTGTTCTGTTTGAGCGTTGGGCAGACCAGGCGGCGTTAGATCATCATTGGCAGCAAGATTACACTAAAAGAGTACTGGTGCTTTTCGAAGAAAACCTCGTCCGGCCCCTATCCCAAGTCGAGGATGTCACACACCTCAGCGACGTATTGCAGGCCGTGCCGTAATTCGCCCCGACCAGACTATTCCCGAGCTTGACTATCGGGATCGGGATCGGGCACGCGGCGCGCCCAAAACGCGAGCGCGGGCCCCGGCGGCGGTCAGGTACGATCACCAAATCCGCAACATCAGCAGGAAATTCGTGAAAGCCACCCTGCACGCCCTGATCGCCCAAGGCATCGACGCCCTGCGTAACGCCGGCACTTTGCCGGCCAATACTGCTAGCCCGGATTTCGTGATCGAGCGGCCGAGAACGCGCGAGCACGGCGACTTTGCCAGCAACGCTGCGATGCTGCTGGCCAAGCCGGCGCGACGCGATCCGCGTGCGCTAGCCCAGGCATTGGTGGAGGCCATCCCGATGGGCGTGGACATCGCCAGGGTCGAGATTGCCGGCCCAGGCTTTATCAATTTTCACATGACCGCCGCTGCCTACCAACGAGCAGTCGTTGCCGCACTCGACCAGGGCGATGTATACGGAGGTAATGGCAGCGGTGGCGGCAAGACCGTCGGCGTGGAGTACGTATCGGCCAACCCGACTGGTCCACTGCACGTGGGTCATGGCCGCGCTGCCGCCATCGGTGACTGCCTCGCTCGCCTGTTGCAGGCCAATGGTTGGAACGTGCGGCGCGAGTACTACTACAACGATGCAGGCGTACAAATCGAGAACCTCGCCCTGTCGGTGCAGGCTCGTGTGAGCGGTCTGCTACCTGATGACGCTGGCTGGCCGGAGGCCGGCTATCGTGGCGAATACATCGCCGATGTCGCCCGCGCGTATGTGAACGGCGAGACGGTCGAGTCTGACGGCGGGTCGGTTTCCGGAACGGGCGATGCCGCTGACCTGGACTCCATACGCCGCTTCGCCGTAGCCTATTTGCGCCGGGAGCAGAACGAAGATCTCACTGCGTTCGGCATAGCGTTCGATACATACTTCCTGGAGAGCTCGCTCTACAACGATGGAAAGGTGGCAGAGACCGTCGAGCGTTTGACTGCGTCTGGGCACACCTACGAGGACGGCGGCGCGCTGTGGCTGAAGTCGACCGGGTTCGGCGACGACAAGGATCGGGTCATACGCAAGTCCGATGGCACCTTCACCTATTTCGTACCGGATGTGGCTTACCACCTGTCAAAGTGGCAGCGCGGTTACGAGCGCGCGATCACCGGACTGGGCGCCGACCACCACGGCTCGCTGGCGCGTGTGCACGCCGGGCTGCAGGCGCTGGATGTCGGCACTCCTCCCGGCTATCCGGAATACGTCCTGCATCAGATGGTCGCGGTGATGCGTGGCGGCGAGGAAGTGAAGCTATCCAAGCGCGCCGGCAGCTACCTGACCCTGCGTGATCTCATCGATGAGGCAGGGCGCGATGCAACGCGCTGGTTCCTGGTCGCGCGCAAGCCGGACTCGCAGCTGACTTTCGACATCGACCTTGCGCGCCAGCAGAGCAACGACAACCCGGTGCTCTACGTGCAGTACGCGCATGCACGCGTCGCCAGCTTGCAGCGACAATCCATCGAAAAGGGCTACAACTTCGATGAAGCAAATGGGCGCCTGCACGTGGGATTGCTGAGCGACGACAACTCGCTGCTCTTGATGGTCGAGCTTGCACGCTTGCCTGAGGTGGTGGCAAACGCTGGCCAGCTGTTGGAGCCGCACCTCATGGCGCAATACCTGCTCGAGTTGGCCCATGCTTTTCACAGGTGGTACCACGGCACCCCGGTACTGGTCGAGGACGCGGCACTGCGCGATGCACGACTGCTGCTTGCCGCTGCTGCGGCCCAGGCACTACGCAACGGGCTCAAACTTCTTGGGGTCAGCGCCCCTGACAAGATGTGAATGGAGCGCCTTTCACTTGAATCTTTGTTCGCGTTCGTTATGGCCTGCTTTGCCGTCACGTTCCTGTCTTAGCAGCGAGTAAGTTCCTACCAGGGCTTAGTAAGACTGGAAAGCCCCCAACTGGAGAACCACATGTCGAAACCAACCTTTTTTGTCACGCCAGGCTATGGCCCTGTCTTGCACGAGCTCTTGCATTATTCCCAAGCCCTACGCGTGGGGGATCGCGTGGAAATATCGGGTCAAGGAGGGTGGAACAACGATCTGGAAATACCTTCGTCATTAGAAATTGAGATCGCCCAGGCCTTTGAGAATGTCGAGCGCACGCTGGCAACTGCAGGGGCGAGCTGGAAGGATGTTGTGCATGTCAATTCCTATCATGTGGGAGGCTTTCCACCCATTGTCAATGAGACGATGGCCAGGCTCTATCGCCAATACATGCCAGATCACGCCCCCATCTGGACGCAGCTCGGTGTGGAAGCGTTGGGTTTGCCCACCATGCACATTGAAATCAGGGTGACAGCTATCGTTGCCTGAAGATGGAATAGAAGAACGAACGCCACGCCGAAGCCGCCATCGGAGATCTGATAGTTAACATTGGCGTAGGCTTCGGCAAGGATCGCGCTGCTGCCAATCCCTACCTTCGCGATGACGTCACGTTTGTATTGGCGCTCACCATTCTTCTGGTGCAGGAATTAGTTCGGAGCAATGTGGCTTTATCCGGCAAGATCTCACCGCCCAGCCACTAAGGCGGGCGACGGGTTATACAAGGCCGGATAGGTGCTTTTCAAAGCCGCCAGCTTTGGCGCATCGTAGTAGCGGATGTAGGCCGCATTGGGATTTAACGTCAGGTAGTCCTGGTGATAGCTTTCGGCCGGATAGAAGGGCTTGGCCGAAGATACTTCGGTGGCGATCGGCGCAGCGAAGGTCTTTGCCTTCTGCAACTGTGCGATGTAAGACTTGGTGGCGGAGAGCTGCGCAGGGGTCGTGGTGAAAACAGCAGAGCGATACTGGGTGCCGTGATCGGGGCCTTGGTAGTTCAGCTGGGTCGGGTCATGCACCACTGAGAAAAACACCTGCATCAATTTCCCATAACTTACTTGCGCGGGGTCATAGACCACCTGCACCGCTTCGGCATGGCCCGTGGTTCCGCTGCTGACCAATTCGTAATTGGCATCGGAGGCGTTTCCACCGGCGTAGCCAGAGACCGCGCGCTGTACGCCTTTTACATGCTGGAACACGCCTTGCACGCCCCAGAAGCAACCTCCCGCAAACACGACTGTTTCCAATTGACCTGAGGCTACTGCGCTTGATGACGCGGTCTCAATCGGTGCGGGAACCGCTGCGGCCCGAGCGGATGCGACGACGGAAGGTTTCTGTGCCATAGAGACTCCAGCTATCAGCAAGGCCGTGATGCCAAGGGCAACGGCGGCAGCGATGATCTTGTCTGTCGTGGAATTCATTTCATACTCCCAGAAAGCAGGTCATTCAACCGAAAGTGAAGGCGTGAGCACGAACGCCAGGATCTAGAAAAGCAGCAGACCACTCTTGAAGGAGGGCTGGTCCAACGAGGATCTTTCTAGCCTGTCAGGCCGGCGCGAAGATCATCGCCACACCATTCATGCAATAGCGCAATCCTGTGGGCTTAGGTCCATCGTCGAAGACATGACCCAAGTGCCCACCACACCGCCGGCAATGCACCTCGGTTCGCACCATGCCCAAGGTGGAGTCCGTATCCTCGCCGACCGCATTGTGCAGCGGGGCCCAGAAGCTCGGCCAGCCGGTGCCACTCTCGAACTTGGTAGTGGACGAGAACACGGGCAAGGCACAGCCCGCGCAGGCAAAGGCGCCTTTGCGGTGTTCCGAATTCAATGGACTGGAGTAGGGGCGTTCCGTTCCATCGCGCCTGAGAACCGCGTATTGGCTTGGGGAGAGGCGCTCCCGCCACTCTGCGTCGCTTCGCATGATCTCAAAACGCTTCCCACGAGTAGCAGCAGCAGCTGGAGCCTGCGGAGTACATGCGGCCAAGCCAAGCAGGGAGCCGGCGAGCGCCAGGCCCCCGGTGCGGAGCAGTTCTCTACGGGACAGATTATTCATGCTTACCTCTACGGCCAGGTGGGCCAGGCGGATGCGTGCTACGGTCGTATGCGATCAATATGGGGGCAAAAAGATTCGGGTCCGCTAGGACATGAAGCGATTGTTCAGGAATAGCTGGGAGCCACCAAGCTGGATACTTAATCTGCGGCAGCAGCGCGGATGCAGTGGGTTCGACCGCAACTCATGAGATTCCACAGCGTGTTCAGTGAACAAATCCTTGGCTGCTGCGAGTGAGTGTCGAGCAGATCAACCAGGCGACTCAACCAGGCGACTAATTGCGGCGGCGCGCTCGTGCTTGTAGGGCTTTGGCGGTCGAACTCGTCTCGCGGCTTTCAGAGAAGGTCAGGCGAGGGCACCAAAGCCGGGGCGGGTTATGAGCGGAGTTGAGCCTTAACCCTTTAATGGGGACCCAGTGAGCTGGAGCTGTCCTGAGGGTGACAAGCGAGCAGCGAAGTAGCGGGGCTAAAATAGTCTGATGTCATCTAAGGTCCAGATACATGAATGCGGCGGAGCAAGCTCGCTTTTGCAGGCGTCGGATTGTTTCGTCTTGCCCTCCGGCACGCTTTATCTCGACGCAGCTGCTCAAGGTCCGCGCTTACACAGTGTGTTGATGGCTGGACAAGCAGGCCTTGAGGCCGGCGCTCAGCCCTGGAAGCTCACTTTCGCCCATTGGGAGGCGCAGATAGAGGGCTTGCGCGCATTAGCCGCCGATTTGTTGTTCGAGAGTGATGTTGAGGGCGTGGCCATGGTGCCCTCTGCGGCGTTTGGCATCTCCACCGCCGCGCGCAACTTGCCTTTGCAGCCAGGACAGGAGGTCTTGGTGCTCGAAGGTCAGTTCCCATCGAACTTGCTGCCCTGGCAGCAGCGCTGCACGGAGGTGGGTGCCAAAGTCATCGCAGCAAAACGAGAGCTGGAAGAAGACTGGACCGAGGCTGTGATGCGAGCTTGGGACAGGCGTACGCGCCTGAAGATAGTGTCGCTCCCACACACCCACTGGCTTGATGGGTCGGCGTTAAACATGGATCGGATCGCGCAAAGAGCACGTGAGAGCGGCACCTTTTTGGTGCTGGATCTCAGCCAAAGCTTGGGGGTTTTGCCTGCCGAGCTCGGTCGGTGGCAGCCGGATTTCGTTGTGTCCGTGGGCCATAAGTGGCTGCTGGGCCCGCATGGTCTGGCATGGCTATGGGCAGCGCCGCAGTGGCGCGATCAAGGCGTAGGCCTGGACCAGCACTGGCAAGCGCGCCAAGCAGGGGATCAATGGTACTTCCCGGCTACCCAGCCGCCTCCTTACCGCGCAGGTGCCCGGCGCTTTGACGCCGGTGGCGTAGCCGATCCCACGCGCTTGGCGATGGCAACTGCCGCGCTAGCTCAGCTAAGGCAATGGGGCTTAGCCAATATCACCAGAAGGCTCGACCAGCTCATCATCGAACTTGATCGCGCTTTGGATGCCCACGGTTTGGAGGGATGGAAAACTAACGGACATGGACCGCACTTCACAGGCCTTCGCGCGCCCGACGCGGCCCAATACTTCGCCGCTACGAATGCATTGGCGACTCACGGCGTCGTATACACTGGCCGCAGTGGACTGCTACGCATTGCTCCGCACTTGCATATTGGGGTCGCGGACATGGCGCGAACGGTACAGTTTATTGCCTCGGCCGTGCAACCGGGCTAAAACTCTTCTCCGCGGTTGTTTTCTGATTTCACACTCTCAGCGCAAAGTGGGCGATACCACTGGTCCCAGCTAGCCTCTTGCCCATGCCTCTTTCTAAGTCAAAATTCTCTTCTTCAGCGTGGCCTGACCTTCAAGCGCTTCTTGGTCGTTACCAGGTTGTGCGTGCGCGCAGCATCAAACTTGCTGCGTCACTCTCCCCGGAAGACGCCATGGTGCAAAGCATGGAGGACGCCAGTCCCGCCAAGTGGCACCTTGCGCACACCACGTGGTTTTTTGAGCGATTTGTTCTCGCCGCACGCGAGGGCTATCTCCCAGTCGATGCGCGATGGGACTTCGTATTCAACAGTTATTACCACAGCGTAGGCCCCATGCATGCGCGACCGCGCCGCGGACTGTTGTCGCGCCCTGCGTTGGCAGAGGTGCTGGGTTATCGCCACGAGATCGACGCGCGTATCGCTGCACGATTTGAAGCGGGCGACATTTCATCGGATTTGGCTCGGGTAGTGCTAATGGGCACACACCACGAACAACAACACCAAGAACTCTTGCTTACCGACATCAAGCACGCATTCTGGAGCAATCCCCTGCATCCGGCGTATCGCCAGGAGTTGACCACGCACCCCACTGCCGAAGCTTCACCGCTGCGATGGATCGCTTGTGATGAGGTCATTACCGAAATGGGGGCGGCGCCTTGGCCAGAAGCAAGGGAGTTCGCCTTTGACAATGAAGCGCCCCGTCATCGTGTGATAGTGCCTGCGCATGCCTTGGCCAGTCGCCCGGTGGACAATAGCGAGTATCTCGCGTTCATTGCCGATGGCGGCTATGAGCAGGTGGGGCTATGGATGAGCGAGGGTTGGGATCGGCTACAAGCGCAGGGGCACCGTCGTCCTCTTTATTGGCATCCCCAGGAAGAACTGGAATTCACCTTGGGAGGATGGTGCGAGCTGGACCCCCGCGCGCCGGTTTGCCATCTCGATTATTTTGAAGCCGACGCTTTCGCTCGCTGGGCAGGTGCCCGCCTTCCTACCGAAGCGGAGTGGGAGCAAGCCGCTGCAGGGTTGTCGGCGGAAGGCAACTTCCTCGAAAGCGATGCGCTGCATCCACAAGCCAGTCAGACGACGTCGAACACGGGATTTGAGCAGCTATTCGGTGACGTCTGGGAATGGACCTCGACGGCTTACACCCCGTACCCAGGATTTAAGACCTTGCCCGGCTCACTGGGCGAATACAACGGCAAGTTCATGAGTGGGCAATGGGTGCTGCGCGGCGGGAGCTGTGCCACCCCTGGCGATCATATTCGCGCCACCTACCGCAACTTTTTCCCACCCCCCACGCGCTGGCAATTTTCCGGCGTGCGTTTGGCCAAGGACATATGAACGCTGAGATGATATCGACCGACCTGCACCCGACTCCTAACGACATTATCGGCGATGTGCTCGCAGGCCTTGCGCAATCCCCTAAGCGCTTACCTTCCAAGTATTTTTACGACGCCCGCGGCTCCGAACTCTTCGAAAAAATCACTCGACAGCCGGAGTACTACCTCACCCGGGTTGAGCTTGCGCTGTTGCAAGCCAGTGCTCCAGAGATCTCCCATGCAGTGGGGCCGTACGCGCATGTCGTGGAATACGGTAGCGGCAGCGGAAGAAAGACGCGCCTTCTGCTTGATGCGCTGGAAGACCCGGTGGCCTACACGCCAATCGAAATCTCTGAGAGCGCCTTGCTGGCCAGCGTTGAGCGGCTGGATCGAGAGTTCGGCGATGTGGAAATGCTGCCTGTGTGCGCCGACTTCACTCAGCCTTTCGAAATACCGCAACCTGAGCGGAAGGCAAAGCAGACCTTGGTCTTTTTTCCAGGTTCCACGCTGGGCAATTTTACTGAAGACGAGTCTGTGGCTTTGCTTCGCGCGATGCGCCAGACCATGGGCGCCCGTGGGGGCGCCCTGATTGGCATCGACATGCAAAAGTCCAGCGTACTGCTGGAAGCGGCCTACAACGACAAAGCCGGGGTCACGGCAGCCTTCACCCTTAACTTGCTCACGCGCCTCAATCGTGAGATTGCAAGCGATTTTTCCCTTAAAGACTTCGAGCACCAAGCGCACTATTCCACTGAATGCGGCTCGATCCTCACCTTCCTAGTGAGCAAGCGCGCACAAACTGTGACGATCAGAGATCAGCGTTTTGAGTTTGCCGAACGGGAAAAGATGCAGGTTGAATATAGCCGCAAATACACCGATGCAGGGTTTGCAGCGCTCGCTGGAAAGGCCGGTCTCAAGGTGGTGCGTGGCTGGAAGGATCCACAAGACTGGTTTGGCATAAAGCTGCTCCAGCCCGTATGAATCCGTAGCAGGGGCCGTGGCGCTGGCCTGAAAGCTCGGTCGCCCAGGCTCTCGTTCCAGCTCCAATATTCCCGGCGTTTTGATCTTGCCAAACGCTGGGTCCGCGGTCTTGGCACTTTGAGTCTGCTATGCGGGCGCACCTAGCGCTGTTTAGGCGCGCCTCTTTCGAGGGCAAAACCCGCGAAAACGGGCCTATGCGGCTTTGCCGACGCGCATACTGCCTGCCTCAACCCAACCAAGAGGCAACGCACATGAAACAAGCCATCTGGAACGACACCATCTTGGCAAGCAGCGACGACACCGTCGTGGTCGAGAACAACCACTACTTCCCACCCGCCTCACTGGCGCACGAACACTTCCGCGAATCCAGCCACACCACCGTATGCCCATGGAAAGGCACTGCGCATTACTACGACGTGTTGGTGGGCGATGCGGTCAATGCCAATGCGGCCTGGTACTACCCCGAGCCGAAGGACGCCGCCAAGCAGATTCGCGGACATGTTGCGTTCTGGAAAGGTGTGCAGGTTGCCTAGGGCCTGTTAACGCTATTGGGATAGGCCACGCCACATCTGGGCGCGTGCGGGGCAAGGAAGAGTGAGGAGATGTATGTCGATACCATGATCGAACGATGACGCCGCCCTGCTTTGGCCGAACCTGCCGCGTGCCGGCCTTCCTTGGCCGGACTTGGCTTGCCGTCGCCGCTACACCCTCTATGCCATCGCGAGCCGCAGACGCCTCTGCAAACGCCGCGAGGCCGCGGGGCCAAAGCGGTGAACACGTACACCCAGAGCCTCGAGCGCTCCTTGCGCGCGATAGGTGTTGCAGTGCTCTAGTCCCGCAACGCTCTTGTAGAATGGCGTCATCGGCAACCAGCGGCCGTCGACCTTGGCGAACCAACGGATTCGCCGGTCGTAGCGCCAGCGGTCGGTATAGAACTTTGCTGCGCGACGCAAGTTCTTCTTGATTTCAAGGTTCATTTCAGCGGACTCAAATCGTAGGCAAGTCGCCTACCTCAACTCTTTACAGTGTCGAAATATTCGCTACCCCTGTAATCGTCAAATGGGCCTGCGGATGCGTCTACGAGGCCTGTTGAGGCTTCAAATCGCCCTGTTGAGCCATCCAGCGAGATTTCAGCAAAGTGTCAATGCTGACGGGTCGAGAAGTATTCCAGGATGCGTGCGCCGAGAGCCGAATGTTGATGGCCGAAAAAACCAAGGAGCTTGCGTAACTCTCTACCTCCGCTCGGGGAGAAAGTCAGCGTCGAGGCCTGGATCTGTACCCGGTCAAGCTTTGGATGCCAAGCCTTGGGGTCCAGCTTGAGGTTAAGTTTGAACCAGCTCCAACCGATGTTGAGCGTGGCGGTATCGGTCGGCTTCTGGCCCAGAGCACGCTCCACCTCCTTGGCCAATGTCCGAAGCCGCTTACTCTCGGTTGCGATCGATCTGAACTCGCCTGCGGTTAGCGCCTCCTGATACTGACTGAGCCACGCGCGCAGCTCCGAAAGCCTGTCTCGGATTTGTGACGCCACTACGAACATGTCGCTCAGCGAACTGGCGTCCCGGAGGACCAGCGCCGGCAGCGCAGGCAGAACAACCTGAGCACCGTACAACGCATCGCCACCCGAGGCAGGTCGATACAGGGTGGCGCGATGTTGCGCAACTGCCTGATTGAACTCACCTAAGGCGTTGGCCGGACCGGGAAGTACGACACCGGCGCGCTCGAAGAAGCGACGTCGTAGCGGATGCGGCGTGTAAGGCGCCTCGTTCACCCACGCGCGAGCCAGCATGCCGGCGCCGCCCCAGACGAGCTGCGCAGTGAACTTGTGCGGTGATTGCCCGGATTGGCCCCAGGCTGCCTCATTGGCAGCCTGCTCCCGCGCCATCGTCGGATTGAGGACCAATCGGCGTACGAATTCACGACGCGGACCGTCCAGACGCTCCGGATGCTCTAGGAACGGATGTGGCCGGACGATCGAACGCTGCGCCAGTTCCGCCAATGGGCCTTCGTCTCCGAACCAGGCGTCATGGTAGTTATCGTCGACAAGAATCTGGTCTCGCAATGCGACGTCGGTTATGAAGTCGAACAACGCTTCGAGGTCGGTCACCGCCTGGGGCAGAGCGGTCGTGAGTTTGTCCGGATCTGTTAGAGGGGCGATCCCCGGATTGTCATCGGGGTCCAGTCCCTGGGTGAGCAACTCGCTGACGGCCTGCAACGACCAATTGTCGGCAATGACGCGCTGTCCCATGGCGTTCCTCCGGGCGGGTTCTGCTTGGTAGTGTCCCTCACCAGCCCCACGCGTGCACGACCAATCCGAACGTCTTGTGCCACCGAAGCGTCGCGCTGTCCGGCTTCCCGACACGGCATTGCGAGCGTATGTAAATATTTCACAGCTCGTTTCCTAGAGCATACGGGCCGAGGAATCGGGGTGGAACCAAGTCAAGTGGTGCTGCTGGAATTGTGGAGAAATGGAATCGCAGCTCAGTTCCTTGCTCCCTATACCCGTACAGGTATAATCCATGTTTGGAAAATGAAATTTCCCGCTAGCATAGTCGGGTGAAATCCAGAAGCGATTGAAGGCAGTGCTCGCCCGCTATGGGACGGGCGGGAGAACGTGATGAGTCGCAAAGACAATCCTCAAGGCACTGAAAATGTGCTGATGGATCTTGGTTTCGACAACGCTGAAGAACTATCGGCGAAGGCTGCCCTTGCGCTCAAGCTCAACGAGCTGATCGACAAGAGGGGCTTAAGCCAGACAGAAGCCGCTCATATCACAGGTATGACTCAGCCTAAGGTCTCCCAAGTTCGCCGTTACAGGCTACAGAATATTTCGCTAGAACGGCTGATGCAGGCTCTGGTGTCGCTTGACCAGCACATTGAAATCGTGGTGCTGCCGGCCCGTCGCACCCATGCTCGTGGTATTACGGTCGCTGCGTAATGATTCATCTGGTACCTAGCATGGGGATGCGATGAAGTTCGCCTATGAAGACCTGAGCGACGACCAGTTCGAGAAACTGATCGTCTTTTTGTGCCAACATTTGCTTGGTATCTCCGTGCAAGGTTTCGCTAAGGGGCCTGATGGCGGGCGCGATGCAAAGTTTGTCGGCACAGCCGAACTACATCCGAGCAAGGCTGCGCCTTGGATTGGGACGATCATCGTCCAGGCCAAGCACACTAACGGCTACAACCGAAATTTCTCAGAATCTGACTTCTTCAGTACAAGCGCAGCGAATACAGTGCTTGGCAAGGAGATCCTGCGCATCAAGAAATTGCGTGAGGCCGAGCAGCTCGACCATTACATGTTGTTCGCCAACCGACGGTTAGCTGGCAACGCGGAGAGCGAGATACGCCAGTATATTGCGGAGCAGTGTGGCATTCCTGCTGAGTCGATTTACTTGTGTGGTCTGGAGCAACTGGAGGTCTTGTTAAAGACGTTTCCTAATGTTGCGGTGAAGGCCGATCTCGATCCCATCGATTCGCCCTTGATTGTCAGTTCGGACGATCTTGCCGAGGTCGTCCAGGCGCTGGCACGGCAGAAGGATGACATATCAGCGCTGCTCGACGATCCGCCGACTCCGCGGGTTACCTATGAGCAGAAGAATCTGTTGAACAACATGAGCGCTGATTACGCCAAAGCCCAACGCAGGAAGTACCTGAAGGAAACGACGCAGATCCGTGGATTTCTGGCCGCTCCGGAGAATCTCGAATTGCTGCGCATGTATGAATCGGTGGTTGACGAGTTTCAGCTCAAGATCATTGCCAAGCGCAAGGACTATCAAACCTTCGATGGCGTGATGGAATACCTGGTAGACCTGTTGTTCGGTCGCGACGCCGTCCTACGGCAGCATGCACACAAACGCCTAACCCGTGCCATGTTGTTCTATATGTACTGGAACTGCGATATCGGGGAGGTGGACGATGCTGCGGCCGACTAAGCACTCGCACCCCGATCGTACGGTGATCAACGTTGCATTGCTGCTGCTGGCTCGATTGAAGGATCGTCGAGTAGACGAATACAGCGTGCTGCGCAAGTATGCGAAGAAGGTCGTAAATGGCGGAGACGTGCTGTTTCTGCCGGCTTTGAACTTCCTGTATCTGATGGGACTGATCGACTATCGCCCCAAAACCGACGCTGTGGAATACGTGGGGCCTAATGAAACTGTCTAGACTCTATTCGAACAAGCCTGACTTGTTTGAATCATTGGATTTTGCGCAGGGCCTGAATGTGGTCATGGCGGAGATTCGCCTGCCCGAGAATCGCGAGAAAGACACACATAATCTCGGGAAAACCACGGTGGGGCGCTTGCTCGACTTCGGGTTCCTGGCGGGTCGAGACGCCAAGTTCTTCCTGTTCAAGCACCTGGAACGCTTCAAGGACTTCGTGTTCTTCCTGGAGGTCGAGCTGGAAGACGCTTCATTCGTCACGATACGCCGTGGAGTGGAAGAAGCAACGAAGATCAGCTTCAAGAAGCACGAGGCTGGGCATCAGGATTTTTCCCCCTTGCCAATCTCTGGGTGGGATCATCAGGACGTAGCGTTTGAACGTGCGCGAGACCTGCTCGATGGTCTGCTCGATTGGCGAGCACTCAAGCCATGGTCGTATCGCAAAGGACTCGGCTATCTGCTGCGCTCGCAGGAGGACTTTCGCGAGGTATTCCAACTGCGAAAGTTCGCCTCAAAGCATGCCGATTGGAAGCCATTCCTCGCGCACATGCTGGGTTTCGACGCGCAACTCATCGCCTTGCATTACGAGAAGGAAGAAGAGCTTTCCAAGAAGCAGGCGACCGAACAAACGATAAAGACGGAGCTGGGCGGATCAATAGAAGATATCAGCAAGGTCGAAGGAATTCTGCTGCTCAAGCAGAAGGAGGCTGAGAAGAAGCAGGAGCTTCTCGATGCTTTTGATTTCCGCGCTCAGGATAAGGATAAAACCAAGCAACTGGTCGACGGAGTCGATGAGCGTATTGCGGCGCTGAATAGCGAGCGATATTCGTTGGCCCAGAACAGAAAGAAGATACTGGCTTCTCTGGAAGAAGATCAGATCCTGTTCGATCCGGATGAAGCGCAGCGTTTGTTCGAGGAGGCGGGCGTGCTCTTCAAGGGGCAGGTGAAAAAGGACTTCCAGCAGTTGATTGCTTTTAATCGAGCGATCACGGAAGAGCGCCGGAGCTATCTCCAGGAAGAGCGCACGGAAGTGGAAGCCGAGTTGAAGCGCGTCAACACCGAGCTCGGCTCGCTGGGAAAGAAGCGTTCGGACATGCTGTCGTTCCTGAGTGGGACCGACATATTCGGCAAGTACAAGCAAGTTTCCGACGATATGGTCACGCTACGTGCCGACATCACTTCCCTGGAGCGTCAGCGTGGCTTCCTGCATCGCCTGCAAGAATTGCGTACAGATATTAGGACATTGACCGAGGAGCGCGGCCATCTTCAGACTCAGATAGAAGCTGACGTGGAGAAGCGCAACTCTGACCCGCATAGTTTGTTCTCGACGATCCGGATTTTTTTCAGTGAGATTGTCGAAGAAGTGATCGACCGCAAGGCGCTGCTGAGTGTCTCTCCGAACAAAGAGGGACATCTGGAGTTCCGAGCTGAAATTCTCGATGAGTCTGGCAATGCGACCAGCGCCGACCGCGGTCATACGTATCGAAAGTTGCTATGCATTGCTTTTGACCTGGCCGTCCTGCGCGCACACCTGGATGACAAATTTCCCCGCTTCGTCTATCACGATGGTGTGTTCGAGTCGCTGGATGACCGCAAGAAGGAGAACTTGCTGACAGTCGTTCGCCGCTATGCTGAACTCGGCTTGCAGTCGGTCATCACCTTGATTGATTCAGATTTGCCTGACCGGCCAAGCGGCGAGCCGGTATTCGCCACGGACGAGATTATCCTGACCCTGCACGATGAAGGGGACCAAGGGCGTTTATTCAAGATGCGGGCATGGTGATGGCAGCATCTCGCGGCGCACATCTGGTCGTAACGCCACTATCCGCGGAACAGCTTGATTACCTCCGTCTCTATCCGCCGGGACAGGCTGTGGCGCTGGCGTTGTCCGATTTGTTGCTTAATGACCATCGCCTGCTTGATATCAACGCCAATGAGCGCTCCATAACCTTTCGCTTCGCTATGTATCTCCAGCCACAGTTTCCTGACTGGATCGTGGATTGCGAGTTCAATCGGGACGGGATAGAACCCAAGCGACTCGGGCATTTGGAGCTTAATCCGGACAGCGAGGACGAGGATGCCAAGACGGTATTTCCCGACGTGATCGTGCACAAGCGAGGCACCGAGGCGAATCACCTGGTCTTGGAGTTCAAGAAGTCGACGAGTTATGTTGATCGGGAGATCGACCTCAGGAAACTACGAGGCTACAAAGAGCAGCTTGGCTATACGTATGCGCTGTTTGTCGAAGTCGGAACAGGCGGTCAGGCGAATGTCACCGCAATCCAGTGGGTCTGAAGAGCACCTAGCCAAGTCATGACGCCAATTGCACCGTTCAACCCGCAGCACCTGGAAGCCGCGTGCCGCGTGCTCGCAGATACCGAGCGAGGCCTGACTGGCACGCAGATCGAAAGGCTACTCCAGGAAATCAACGTTACCGATGTCTCGCCTGATCTGTCCAAGTGGAAACGAATGTTCAATGCGCTGGCAGCGGCGCAGAACAAGCACCAACTCGGCAATCACCTCATTATGCTGATAAACCGGGCCATGGATCCGGTGAATTATGCGCGAGATATGGAGGCCTTTCGCTGGCGGCGCGACGAACTAAATGTGGTGCTGGCTTTCTCCGGCTTCTACGTGCGCGATGACGGGAAGGTTGGGAACGCAGACAAGGCCACTACGTTGAGTGCGGCCCGTGCCCGTGCCGGCCGGCTGAAGGCGGCGCTCGAAAGTCGGAATGTCCATGCCGAAGTGCTCAGTTACTGCCGTGCCGAACTGCTGGACGAGAACTACTTCCACGCCGTGTTTGAGTCGACCAAAGGTGTTGCGGAACGCATCCGCTTGATGTCGGGTTTGACCTTGGATGGTGCGGAACTCGTGAACAGGGTATTTTCGATCCAGAACCCGATCTTGGTGCTGGGTCCATTGGCTTCTGAGTCGCAAAAGAGTGAACAAAAGGGATTTTCCACTCTACTGGTCGGACTATTTGGGGCTGTGCGCAATCCACTCGCTCATGCGCCCAAGACCAACTGGCCTATGTCAGAGCAGGATGCTCTCGACATCCTGACGCTGGTTTCGCTCATTCATCGGAAGCTGGACCGTACCCAGAAAGCCGATGCAACAGCAGTGTGATATTGCACCTGGTCCAACACCCTAAGGTGTCGGCGCAGCTATGGGCGTAGTTCCCGGCGCAGCCTTGCGCATCTTGGCCGTCTCTGTGCTGCGTTTTTCGATCTGTACGCGCCATTTCTCCAGCGCTTTAATGTCCTCAAGGAGCTCGTCCGGATCGGGAACTGAAGCGCCTCCCTGAAGCGCTTTGTCGTGCGCGTAGTTTGAACATTTTGTCATGCCGGCATTGACCTGGGCATAGTCCTCGTCATCGACCACGACCCCAGCGAGCCGCTGCGTTTCCACGCCCTTGCGGAAGCGGAGGACGACCTCACGCAGCAGGACTTCCTCAACAGCGCGTTCCCATGTCATGCGCAATCGGAAATAAGCATAGACGGTTTGCTTGCGATGCTCCTGATCCTCGCCATCCTTATGCAGCTTGGCGATGGTTTGCTGTTGAGCCTTTAGCGCGGCGATCCGCTTGCTTGCATTCTTTCCTTCGAATGGCAGTTCTGGATCGGCGACCCCGAATCCTTCGGCGCGACGGACCAGGCTTTGAGTAGAAATGGCTACGCCGGCCAATCTGGCCTCTTCCACTAAGAGGCAAAGAAAGTAGATGTCGTGGGTGAACACGATGACCTGACGGTGCGCGGCTTCGGTGGCTAGACGCTTCGCCACACGCTCTCGCCTGCGATGATCTAGCGACGAAACGGGATCGTCGAACACGATGCCTCCCTTGCCGTCGTCCAATCCCACCTCGGCCAGAAACGAACCGATCGCCACGGCGCGCTGCTCGCCTTCGCTCAGGATGTCGCCGGGACTGCGGACTTGGGGTAGCTCCAGTCTCAGCTTATGCAAAGCCTTCCCTTTATCGGCGCGGCTCTGAAGTGAAACGCTCAGTGTGCCGACACCCAGAGCCTTGAATTCGCGATTCAGTGCTTCAGCCAGTTCCTTGGATACAACCTTCTCGGCCATATCCGATGCCTTCAGCGAGATGGCATTGGTTCTGACAGCGGAGAGGCACTGCACGAGTTTCGCCTGATGACTGAGCTTGCCAGCAGCCGTAACCACGGCATCCCTGACTTGATTCAATTTGATCCGCGCATCGAGATCAGTGAACTGCTTCTGAAGTGCAGCGCGGGCCTTCTCGTCCGAAGCCTGCTCCAAAGTTTCCGCTTCGGCATTCAGTGTGTCAGCCAGTGCTTGAACTCGCGCCGCCGGATTCACCAAGTCTTGAGCGACGCTCTCCCATTGGTGCGAGATCACTGCCGCCTTAATGGCTTCCTGGCGGGTCGCCAGCACTGGCTCGAACGCCTTGGTATCAGCTGCCAGTTGTGGGTCCAAGGCTTCAATCTCGCCGTAGGTCACATCATCGATATTCAATGTCAGCGCATGTGCGATGAACGGTTTGTATTCTGCATAAAGTGCGGTACGGCGGGTCTGTGATGTCTTCTCGGCTTCTTGCTGGATGAATGCTTCGAAACGTAGCAAGCGAGCGGCGCCTTCGGCTAAAGGTTGCTGGCACAGCGGGCAGGGGGTATTGGCGCCCAAGTCGGGGAATTCCTTGGCCGGGTGCGATTCGGCGGCGAACTTGCGGGCGGCATCGAACAATTCGCGCCAAGCCTCGCCACCGGAGCCCGGCAGGAGATTCTCGCTTTCCTTGAACTGGCTGGCTGCGAGTGCAGCTGCTGTCTGCGCGGTGCGATAGCTATCCGCCAAACCACGGAGCTTGGCGACGACGGATTGGCTCACCAGTGCGCTTTTGTTGGTGGCGCTCGTCGCGATAGCTGCTATACGGCGGGCCTGCAGGCGCAGTTGGGCTGCCCTGTCCTTTGGGTTGCTCTCTTTCAGGCTCTTGTCCAGTGCTGGGTGCAGAGCCAATTCTTCCGGTGTCAGAGTTGCCAATGCGTCGATCTGGGCTGGGGTCGTCTTGGCGGATAGCGATGCAATCAGCTTGCCGACCGGTGTGTCGCCTTGCAGCGGCACAAACGCGGAGAGGTCGGCGGCGGACTGCGCATACTCCGTGTCAAGCGCTGTCTTCAACTGCTTGCAGACCTTCGCCAGTGCCTCGAAGACATCAAGTCCGTAAGGAACGTAGGAGAAATCGTCTTCGCTGTCCAGGTAGGCGCGTGCGCATCGTGAGTCGAAGATAGCGAACGACGACAGTTCGGGGGGCGCTGCCTTACCCTGTGTCCATAACACATCCGTTGCAACGCCATTCAAGGTGATTTCAAAGGCTGCTTCGGGAATGGCTGACTTATTCGCCGGAAGGTGGGCGTTGGGGTGGATCGCTTCTACCTGATCGCGAGCGCGGCAAGCGCGCTTGAGTACACGTGAGTATCCCGATTTTCCCGAACCGTTGTCACCATAGATAACGGTTATTCCGGTGGCACTGAATGCCAGATGTTGGTTTTCTGCAATCGCATTGACGTGACGCATGTTCTTCATCGCCAGCAATTCGATGTGTGTTGTTACCTTGACCGGCGCAGGAATCTGGTCGGCTGTGAGCGGTTTTGGCTTGCGGCCTTTCGGATCGGGGATGCCATGAGCCAATTTGAGCAGTGCGAATAGATCGTCCTGATCATCCGCTGTCAGGGTTTGTTTGGCCAGCAGGCGCGCGACTGCATCGCTTTGCCATGCGGGCAGCCCCTGAGTCCAAACCAGTATTTCTTGCAGTATCGACATAGCCCCCTCCAGTGCTCGTCCTACGTTTTACCCCAAGCAGACGCATTTCGCGTCTCGGCGTAACGCCTTCAGGCTCGCGGGCTACGCCCCGTGTCTCCTGCCGAGTCACGGCCGTCCGGCTTGATCCCTGACGCCTCTGTCAGCCGGGCTGCCTGCGCGCTCCGCTTGTCATGAAGGTATGTGGTTGGTTGGCGGTCTTGCTGTTCCCTTCACCGTATCACGGCGTTCTCGCCGTCAGGGGCTGCGCGCCTTTTGCGCTGGCGTCCTGGCGGCCGTCTCCGACCCCTGACTGCTCCGCTGCGCCGTGCTGGTGCTGGTTCCGAGCAATTCCGCCCTGATACCAGAGCACGCACATGCCGCAGTCTTCTTCCTTCATCGATTAATCGCTGTTCCTGCGGGATGAGCTGGGGCAAAATCTGCCGGCGACACCTGAGCAAATTTTGGAGATCGCATGGCGGGTGGTCGACCTGCAGGTGGGGGAGGGGATGTTGTTCTCCTCGCCGACTGTAATGGAATGCGATTCAAAAATCTTTCAAACCCGTACTACTTCCCTGAAGCCAGTACTTTCTGGCTTCGCGTCCGGCACTCCGTACAGCAGTGTCCACAAAGGATGTCCGTGATGATGAAAAACAAGGTCGAGTTGATCTACTGCATCCTGGCGGTAGCTACGGCCGTAATGGCCGGAATCGTCAAATGCACTACTGCCTCCACTTGCGGCAGTTGCGGTGACTTCCTCGATCGCTGATTCCTTCCCTATGGCATTCCTCACAAGGCCCGGCTCGTCCGGGCCTTGTGCGTTTATGCCGCCTACTAAAAGGAAATGACAATGCACCTGATTGAAACAATGGCCTATGTCGGCAACACGCCCTGGCATGGCCTCGGCAACAAACTAGCTCCACACCAACCCATCGAAGTCTGGAAGAAACAGGCCGGCATGGACTGGCAAATCGAGGAGTCCGAAGTCCGCTTCATCAGCGGCAATCACGGCATCGGCGCCATCGAAGCCTTCCCCGAGAACAAGGTGCTGTACCGCTCCGACACCAAAGCTCCGCTGGCGGTGGTGTCCAAGCGCTTCCAGGTGGTCCAGCCGGAGGAAGTGCTGGAGTTCTACCGGGACCTGACCCAGTACAACGGCTTTGAACTGGAAACGGCCGGCGTGCTGCGTGAGGGCCGCAAGTTCTGGGCACTGGCTCGCACCGGCCAAAGCACGACGCTCAAGGGCAGGGACAAGGTGGAAGGCTACCTGTTGTTGGCAACCGCCTGCGATGGCTCGCTGGCGACGACGGCACAGTTCACTTCCGTTCGTGTGGTCTGCAACAACACCCTGAAGATTGCAATCGGGGAATCCAGCGGCGCAGTGAAGGTGTCGCACCGTTCGCAGTTCGACATGGATGCGGTCAAGCGCCAGCTGGGCATCACTGTCTCCTCGTGGGATGGCTTCGTTGCCCGTATGAAAGCGCTGGTCGAGTGTCCGGTGGATCCTGATTCGGTGGATGGGCTCCTGCGCCGCGTGCTGACCTACCAATCGCAGGAGAACAAGGCCACCGTGGTCAACGAACAGGCCTTGGCCAATGTCCGTTCGTTGTACGAAGGCGGTGGCAGGGGAGCGCTGTTGGCTTCAAGCCGTGGCACAGCCTGGGGGCTGTTGAACAGCGTGACGGAATACGTCGATCATCACCGCCGGGCACGTAGCGGGGACCACCGTCGAGATGCGTCGTGGTTCGGTCCAGGCGCCCAGCTCAAGCAACGGGCTTGGGACGAAGCGATGAAGCTGGTGACGTGATGCTGGCCCGGTCACGTGTGCGCGTGCCGACAGTTCCCCGAGTGGCCTCCTCAGACGAGGCCACTCGGGCACGGGACGAGCGGACCATTGCCCGAGCACTTGGCATTCTTGAGCGGCGGGCCTGCGAGCCAGGACAGCTATTTGGGGATGTGTCTACGTGTGGAGCTTTCTTCCGCTTGCGGTTGGGCAATGAGGTGCGGGAGCACTTTGAGGCCGCCTTCCTCGATACCCAGCATCGACTCATCGCTGTGGAGCGGCTGTTTTCCGGGTCGGTAGACAGTGCTGAGGTGCGCCCACGCATCGTGGTTCAGCGGGCACTGGCTTTGAATGCAGCAGCCGTTCTGTTGGCCCATAACCACCCCAGTGGAGACGCCGAACCCTCTGCGGCAGATCGGGCGGTCACGGCCCAGCTAAGGAGCGTCCTGCGGGTGATCGACGTCAGACTGCTGGACCACTTCGTGGTCACGGCCAGTCAGGCGGTCTCGATGGCAGCCCGAGGACTGGCGTAAATCTCATGCTGTTTAGGGAGCGGGGGCATAGCATCCGGCCTTGGGCCGGGTGCTATAGGGAACCTCGGATCACGTGAGGCGAAAAGCTAGGCCCGTAGAGGATTCAATTCAATCGAGAAGCGATCCGGGTCGAACTCCGAGTGCCACGGCGAGACGGTCGATGTTGTAAATCGTTACGTTCTTCTCGCCACGTTCGATCATGCCGATGTAAGTCCTGTGGACGCCGGCTGCCTCTGCTAGCTCTTCCTGGGATAGCCCGCGCTCCTTCCTCAAGCGCCGGACATTGCCGGCGAAGACGGTGACCAACCGAGTTTCATGAGCTGCCCGAGCCATCGTGGGATGGTCTTGGTTTGAATACTACTATTCGACATACTACGATTAGCAATAATTTGGAATTGGGGCTAACTTAGGCAGGCCTATCGCCATCCGGCTACCAATCAAATAGATAGGGGAATCAAGTGAAAAGAATCGTTTATGCCAGCACCGTGCTGGCATCAATCGTTCTGGTTGGGTGTGCAGGAGGCACCCCCGACTGCGGCGATACGGACACATTGTCGTTAATCGACGAAGCCATCGAGATGGAGGTGGAGAAGTACGCCACTCAAACCAATCTCGGTACCGAAGAGGAGTTCCTCGGGATCCTCGATACCTACGAGATATCCAACATCCGCACCCTGGACTACGACAAGAAGGTCGACAGTTATCGATGCGATGCCCGCATCACCTACGTCTATCACGACCGCGAGCGATCTGTGGATTTCAACTACAGAATCGATATTGACCAAGTGAGCGGCAATGTCCTGATCGAGTACCAGAACAAGATGCTGAACCCGATCCTCGGCTATGCCATGGGCTTCTGAAGCAGCCATTCCAACTTCCAATTCAACAAAGGAGCAACAAAGTTATGGGCGTTTTCATTTACTCACTTGCACTGGTCTTCTTCATCATTCCCGTCAGTTTGCGGGCGTATCTGAGTCTCAAGAAAGGTCGTTTCCCCCTGCCGTACTTCCAGAACAACAAGGTGGTCAACCGGGTCAAGCTTCGCAAGGCTATCGGTGTTCTGTCACCGATCGTGTTCTGGGCCTTCCACATATTTTTCCTGTTTTGGTCCCTTGCCATCGAAGCCTGGCTGTCTGCCGTGGCCGTCATCGTCTACATGGTGGTCAGCCCAATGCTGGCGGGCCAAATCAAGGCAAAGCGCATTGTGGTTCTGCAGGAGAAAGCTGCATCAGGGACCGAGGTCGGCAGCTAAGCCATTCGGGACGGGACCCGATGGATCACCACGGGGAGGAGCTTAGGCTCCTCCCCGGTGAGCGGATGTCTTTTCTTCTTGCCCAATCAGGACCGAAGCCGTCGGCGTGCCAGTAGTGGCGCCTGATTCCGGGCGTGATGGGGGGTCGGAGTGGAGCGGGGCGGTGCCGGACCAGGGTCGCAACTGCCACGGCGCAAGAGCAGCCTGCTGAAAATCGCAAAATCCTTGATTTGTTGACCCTTCTTTCCTCGGAACCCACGCATAAAGATGCGGGCGCGATCAATGACGGTCGCATAACGAAACGAGGAAACAATCGTGCTCAGTAGCAAACAACCGCGTGTAACAACACCACCTCACCGGTATGAAGGAGTACCAGCGAGGGAACAAGGGCTTACTGTAGCTCGCGAGGGGATTCGTGAATCGGAAGAGGTCTATGGTCGATTCGGAGAACTGCTGGCAGTAACCAAAGTGAGTCGCAGCCGTGCCTATGAGCTGATGAACCCCAACAGTCCGTTCTTTGATCCCGCGTACCCGAAAGGCTTCTCTCTTTATGACTCTCCGGTGTCGCCGAAGATCTATCGCCTTGATGTGGGTCGGGCCTGGCTTCGGGGACGAGAAGCGAAGTTTCTTCTGGGGCAGGAGGAGTAAGGATGAACACGTTCAACTCTTCTCTGGACCGGATCACGGGTCCGCTCGATCAACTCCAGGCTGAACTCAATCGAGAGCTCACGGAAGGAAAAAGCAAAACGCAGGCCGATTTCACGGAAGCATACCCGTCGATAGAGCAGTTCATTACCAAGGGAGGCACGGTCAGGAAGGCCTTGGAAAAGTTCAACGCCATCTACGGCCACAAGCTTTATCCACCCGGCTTCCGGAAGCTCCTTCTTTCGGAGCGTAGTAAACGCTGCGAAGAGGGCAATGTGGCCTCGTGTCCGAGTTGCGGTCAGCTGCTCCGGACTGCCGAAGTTGTGCCGCCCAATGATAGCGAGACGGGAGGCGAACAGTGAGCGCGCAGGCTGGCTCGATCGCGAGCTCGTCGGAGGCCGCACAGCACGGCGAGTTCATCAACACGGATGTTATCGGGTTTCCGTTCGATCAGCTTCCTCAGGCGGGGGAGTTCAAACTCCCCCGCTACCAAGCGGCCGTACTGGAAGTGATCGAAGAGCACCAAGTGCCGGAAAGGATGGCGTACTACATTGGGATGACGGCGTGCTGTGCTGCTGCGCAGACGCGAGCGGATGCATACAAGCCCAGAGGAGGGCTTGTGGGTCTAGGTGTGTATACGCTGCTGTCGGCCATATCTGGCGAGCGCAAGACAACGGTTGATGGAGAATTCTTTCGATCCTTTGTGGGCTGCAACGAGGAGATCAAGGCATGGTCGAGCATTGAGGCCAAGCGCAACACGGTCCACCAGAAGGTATGGAATCTCAAGATGCGTAAACTCACCTCCAAGTATGAGGAAGCGAAGGAACTCGGCAAGGACACGACGCAACTCTTGCAAGAGATGAAGGATCATGCCGAGTTGGAGCCTGACGAATGTTCAGAGTGGAGCATCGTCATGAAGGACTTCACGATTCCTGCACTCAAGCTCGGACTGAAGAATGTTCCGTGCATAGCTATCCTCTCTAGCGACTGCTGGAAGCTGTTCGCACAGACGATTCTTCCTAATGACGACGACTTCTGCCAGATTTGGAGCAACGAAAGCATCAATGTTAGCCGCGTCAAGGGCGGCTACACCGTTCTCAATCCGCGAGTAACGAAGTGCATTTCCATCCAGCCTGACAAGCTCAAGCTGATCATGGCTGAGAAAGGAGCCGAAAGCATAGCGTCAGGCTACTTAGGTCGCGTGATCTACGTGAAGTGCGGTAGCACTATCGGCACCAGGCTCAGTCGATATGCTCCGACCGATCGCGCTGGACGCGATCTGTTCAACAAGGGGATCAAAGAAGTATTAGATGCATACCTGACTGCACTGAAGGCGGGAAACTACTCAAGAACCATCTTGAAGTTCAGTTCTGATGCCTCGCACTTGTGGATAGAGTACCTTGACTACGTTGAGAAACAGATGCGCGAAGGAGGTAGATACTCCAAGGCGATCGACCATGGGTCGAAGCTCGCTGACAACGTTGCACGGATAGCGGCCGCATTTCATTTTGCTGAGGGATTCGAAGGGGACATCGGCGTGGACTGTGTACTGACAGCGATCGCCCTATGCAACGAAGCATCGAAGGACTACATGGAAGACATCGTCCCCAAAGATCAGGAGGATCTGGATGCGATGGAACTCTACGAATGGTTGAAGAACAGGGACTTCATTACCGGTTCTACTAAAGGAAGGGCTGGCAGATTCATTGACGTTGAAAACATCAGCCAGATTGCTCAGTTTGGACCCTACAGGCTGCGGAAGGCGTCGGTGATAAAGAACCTGTTAGGAGTCCTTGTTCGTAAGGGACTGATCCAGATCGGCAGGCGATCTCAGCCAGGCCGTCGGGACACGTTTTACGTCGACATGACCCCAGGCCCCTTCTAGTCCCAAGCTGGACTGGCCCCCGCCTGAAAATTCACAGGCGGGGGTCAATTTCCTGCTAATTCTGCTAACGCACTAGCAGGCCTAGCGCTTCTAGGCAGTGCCCGGGACTGGCATGTGGTTCTCGCTGATGCTGACTCGTGCTGAGAGCCATGCCTTCCTCTGCGTATCAGAGAGTTGCCGCACGCCCGCAGGGCCCAAGCGGGGCTCCGGAGCTCGAGATGAGCCCCGATCCTTGAGGCTTCGGTGGTCGACGCGCCCGTCGTGGCCATGTGCTGCTAAAGCTTCATTCTGAAGCGTGGCAATCTTCTTGCGTGTCGCAATGACGTCATCTCGGAGTTCTATCGACGTCTTGCCCCCGCTGTCTTTCCGGCACCCGCCAAGTTCCGGCTTTTTGCGGTTGTAACGGGCGAAGCTCTGCTTCTCGGTTCGTTCTATTCCATCTGGAATCCGATCCGAGTACATGATGTGGACATGTGGGTTTGGCGTCCCTCCCAGCTTGCCCTCCGGAACGTGAATCGCGTACTGGTAAGGGCGATCTGGAACTACTTCAGAGACGATTCTCTCTACCAGCGACACAAGGTGTTCGCGACTCAACTCCACGGGCAGTGCAATCTCGTGCTCCCGATATGCTGCTCCATTGCTGCGCTCGTGTCGGTCGGCTCCGCGCCAGAATACAAATGGATCGCCATTCGACCATGCTGGTAGATTGCCGCACCCTCTATGGACCAAGTCCACTCTGTTGCTGTACTTCCCACGCCTGTCGATGTAACCAGCTTGATTGCGTGCGGTTCCCTTTCTTCCGCTCTTGATCCGATGATGGAATGTGGCCATTTCATTACTACCCTTTCTCTAAGTTGGCTAATGACAGCCAAGCGATGGCTTGGCTGCCTCCTAGAGATGGTCTCCAAACACTACTCTCACTCTGAGAGGAGAAACGGTAAGTGCGCTCCCCTCTTTACACCACGTAGTACCTATCATTATCTGGGTGAACTACGTGGCTCTGAGTGGAGATCTTGAGTCCATCTCCATAGCCTGAGATGGATATGTAAAGAATTACATCGCACGACGACTTAGCTGGTCGAGTGTGTTCCGAGCGCCATGAAGACAAAGTTCGTCGAACTGTCTTGAGCCTTTGACGATTGCGGATATGTCATTGAGCTTGAGGAGTTTCTCATACACATCTAGACGAGCCATCTGGAATCTCATCCAGGCGCGGTAGCTGCCGGTGGTGTGAGTGAGTGCGGCGCGATACTCAGAGAACTTGTAGTAGTAGAACTGAAATGCGGCCTGGTATTGGTAAGGGCGATCATCTCTTAGTCCCTTCCTAAGGAGCTGCTCGGGATCTTTGCCTTGACTCTCTTGGCCAGGCCAGTACGGCGGTTCGAGCTCCTTATCTGCCCGAGATTTCTGGCCGTACGCGAAGGCGCAAAGTGCCGCAACCATGTCGACAACCGAGATGCACTTTGCATCGGGATCTGTTTCGTCATAAGACCGATACGCATGTGCCCTGAGGATGAACTGCGAGAGTCCAATGTTCTTCATGTGCCTGGTCTTCACTGTCTTCCATCCGGTAGCGCCGGTCACCAACTTGTTCAATCTGAGTTGGAGAGATTCCATGAAGAGTTGGCATTCCCTGACCGATACAATTTTGGTATCGGGGCAAATCAGCCATCCTGCTTTCTTCGTTAGATACTTGCAGAATGACGCAATGAGTTCATCACATGGCAGTACGCCGTGGATATGTGAATTGCTCTCGAATCGGTCCCGATGCTCCGCAATGAAGTGCTGAAGTCCTAGCGTTTTCAGGTGGCAGTAGATGGCCTCGGCAACCGCAGGTTCGCTTTTCGGAGTAGCAACTGAAAGAGAGCGGATGTTGATCGAGATCTTGTCGTAAACCTCGATCAACTGGTCCTCGGATGAGAGGCCTCGCTTGAAGAGGACAAGAGTTGCGTCATTAACGTGCTCAATGCGCCGATTCAGTCCCTCCGCGAAAGTGAGCTGATCGCCTGCCGAGGCCATGTCATCGAGTAGGCGCAGTTTCACTGGATCAATCTCATTCGCTAGAGCGCGTGCAAGTTTGCTGATGATCCGCGCTCCTTCGGGATCGCGTGGCGTTGTAGTGATGGAGCATTGCTCCATGGTGGCGCGCGCGCTGCTGCCAAGTGGATCGATGAGGGTGAAGAGTTGCTTCTTTTCCCTGCGACTGGTGCGCAAGAGAAGCTTTATGGCTTTTAGGTGTCCTGTCGGGACAGGTTCGTCCAGAGTGGCTGGCTTACGACCGGCCACGAGTGAGATAAATGTCTGAACGCGATCAAGCGAGTCGTATGAGAACAGCTCCCCATTGCTCAGCGCGTTGTCTCCATTCAGTTCTTCTAGTAGTTCGCGAAGAGATGCGCGCGTGAGGGGAGCCGCGTCTGAGTCTCTTCCGAGGTCAAAGCGTGGTTCCGGTGTGGCGGTCTTCCTTGATCGAGGCTTTCGTATGCTCTCTACTTGCTTGCGGTCTCTCATCAGTGCCTGAGATGTATAGCGGTCGCTGAGAATAGCTTACGGATAATTCCGAGACCGGCTCTGGATATGATGGCATAGGTCTTTCGTGCGATACAGAGGGGTGGTGTCTCTCGGGCGCTAATGGCGGCTGCTCTTCGATGGAGTGAAGGCGAGGCGGGGCAGGACCGATTGTTGAGCGGTGCTCCGGCTCAAAATTCTCGTGCATTGCGCTTGCTTGAACCTTGGGGCTTTCGACCTGTTCCAGAGAGGGAGAGAAGTCAGCGCATCCCGGGCATCTTGCCGAACTACGTTGTTCTTGAGCTTGCACGCTCTTTACGGACGGGTCCCTGGCAGTCACAGTCCAGGCGAGCGGAAAAGTGAGTCAGATGTGAATCGCTGCTAGCTCGGGTGGAACGTCGTACAGGGCACGCGGACAACCCTTCTCACATTGGGCGTGCATGCCGTGCAGATGGCTGATGTAGGTCACCGGCTATGATGGGAACTGCCGTCCCGCGCGTTGCCGCTGCTTTCTCTCGGAGTCGCCCGCGGTGATCGTCTCGGGCGCCTAAGCTTGGCCAGCGTCAGGCTAAGGCGGCGCACGTGTCCAGTCCACACAACCCCAGCCGAGCCCAAAGTAGATGACGAACGTATCCAAGGCTCAACTTAAGGTGGAGCTTCTCGACGTCGGTCACGGAGATGCGCTGCTGTTGCACTGGATCCCTGAGCAAGGAGATCCCTCGACGATCCTTGTCGACGGAGGTCCCCGCGCTGGCGGGGACAGGATCAGGCAGTCGGCCGAAGGCATCGGGGCATCGAAGATCGATCTGGTCGTCCTCAGCCACTGCGATGCCGACCATGTGGACGGCCTACTGGCCTACGTCCAGAGCCAGCCTCGCCTTCCCATCGAGAAGTACTGGGGGCCATGCATCCCCGCATTCGAGCGTCACAGCTGGCTCTTTCCGCCACGGATCAGACGAGGGCTTGACCAGACCAGGATACTGCAGAATGCCCTTGGTCCCGGGTGCAAGATCTCTTGGCCTGTCGAAGGGGCCACATGGGTCAGCCCCGACGAGGGGCTTTCGATCAGGGTTATTTCGCCTGCCGGCCGTCTGATCGAGCGCCTGCTTCTCGGTGAAGATGCGTTGAGCCTGTTTCTCGAGTACCCCACACCGTTGGGATGGTTGCTTACCGGTTCCCCCGAACCGCAAGGCGGAGAAGATCCTTTCGAGGACCTGCGAGATGCGATCGCAAGCGGTGAAATCACGCCGGACAGGATCACTGGCAACCTGAAGAGCACGGCCTCGCCGGGCTCCCTCCATGATGCCGTACAGGAGGCGGCTGGCAAGGGCGTGGAACCGGAGTTCTTCGGTAATTCCGTGCTCAACGACACTTCGATCGTGCTGCTTGTCGAAGCCCGGATCGGCAGGGTGCGTCGGCGGCTGTTGTTCACGGGCGACCTAGAGAACTTCACTTACCTGATGGCGCGCTGGCCCATGGGCTTAGGATGCGACATCGTGAAGGCGCCACATCACGGCTCCTATTCGTTTGTCGACCGCGCCCCGGCCTACGATGCGGTATGGCAATGGCTGCGTCCACGCGCGGCCCTGGTGAGCGCCAATGGCAAACACAACTTGCCTCGCACTGATTTCCGGGATGCGGCCCTGCGCTATGGCGCAACCCTGTTCTGCACGTCGCGGCGGAGCCGTGAGATCGTGAGCGGACCTGTCCAGTCGCAGTGTTGCCATACCCTGTACGGCTGCAAGCAGCGTAAGCAGGAGGCGGTTTCGCTTTCAGTCAGCGAAACCAGCATCTATGCGGAGGGCGTAGCGTGTGCGCGCGGCAATCTTTCGGGCGTCATGCCCGTGATCGAGGTTCGCCAGCACGTGGTCGAACCAAGCCCAATTCTTTCCACGCTTGCCGATGGCGAGATTAGGAAGCACGTCGAATGGGTGATGAAGTGGTTGCGTCGCACGATGCAGGATCGACGTGAGCGACCTGCCAATGCCGATCTGGAGCCGATTTCGATCGATACCCTGCAGAAGGCGGCGGTGGCCGAGGGCAGGATTTCGGCTTCGGTGGAGATGGAAACGATTCTTGAGCGCGCTGCTCGCGAAGGCAAGGTCTGGCTTTCGCGGAAAGATCGGTTCCGAAGCACGGATCGGAAGGCGTGGGCTATGCCTACCAAGAACGATCTGGATGATCTGAAAGCCTGGATCGACGGGTACTACGTTGTGCAATTGGCTGTGAAGGATGCAAACAGCGCCTCCGGAATGGAGGAGCTGCTTTATGCGGCCGATACGCAATGGCTCGCCAAGCGAATGGCAGAGAACCTGCGCTTTCCCCACGCCATGTTTGATGAAGCCATCTGGCCCTCGCTGGTCGTGCATCTGCTGCGCACGCGTGCTGTGGGCGAGCGCTCGCTCGTGGATCACAGTCGAAGCGTCTACAGCAGGGCGATGATCAATGCCAACGACGCCACGAAAGTCATAGTCCTTGTCAAGGAAGGGAGTATCGAGAACGGTGCGGTCGGGCTTGCAAGGAAGCTGAGTTCCATAGGCTCTATGGAAGGGCTGAAGCAGTACCTGCAAGACTCTGTGAATGGGTTGGATGCCTTGCGTGCCCCACCCCTGACATGGCCGGACAAACTCATGGGCCTAGTGTCGCCTCTGTCGCTAGCGGAGGCGGTGTTACCTCCCAGTGGACTGATGCGATACAACAAACACGAGACCCCGGAATACATTGGCGTGGAGGGTAAGGAGAAGGAACTCATCGAAAGCCTGATAACCAGCAGGGCGTTTGAATACGGTCACCGCACGATCACCCCCGAGTTGGTTCTGAGGATGTTTTCCGTGCTGATCTTCGCTGGTCTCAAACCCGTCAGTCTGCCCGCCAACCTCAAGCGAAAATAGGATCGGACGACCAACACGTCCAATCCAATCCCGGACTGGTAAGCTCGCCAGTTGTCATGATCGGCGCGCAGACGCGCTCGGTCTACGTCGTGGTCTCAAACTTGGCGGCGAGCCCGACAAACCAGTGGCTGCCTTCCCCCTTGCAGAAGCTCAGCAGGTCATAGGTCCGCACCATGCTCAGCAGGACCGAATGACCATAGGTCTTTGGCGAAAATGCCGGATCGTTGTGCTTCAGGTACTGCCCAAGGACTGCCAAGCTTACCTTGCCTTCGGACGTGCCACTTGCCAGTAACGCAACGGCATCTAACAGAAAACGCCGGCGTTGCTTGGGCAAGGGGGTCGTGGTCTCGGGCTTGGCCGCCTCGGTTCGGCCAGCATCGTTGCCGTCGGCTGCGACAGTCGCGCTCTCGGGATTGCCGGGCGGCGGTTGGCGTGCCCACTCGAAGAACTGATCTTTGGCATGACACATAGCGTTTGGGGTCTTGGGTTCGCCGACGATGTGCGCCGTGGCGCCCCTTTCGTTCGCCGTCTTTCGCGAGTACGGGCTAAAGGCATTCGGCTGAAACTGCGGTACACGCATTCGCCCAGCTCAAGTCGTCAAGGTACTATGTGTGGATGAACTGAAACTTCTTGAAATCAACTACGAAATCGCGAGAAGCGCAAACGAAAGTCCAGACTGTCAAGCCAGATCCAAGCGACGATGGGCTAGGCGGTGGTCGCTACGGTCTTTTACGAACTCAGCTTATGAGCGGCCAACAAGCGGCTATGGGCCATCGCTACACCTCGCTCGACACAGCAGTGCTCCGCCGTTCTTTGACCCACCGCATTAGAGCTTCGGTAGTATCGGTGGGTGAGTCGAGTGTCTGGTAAGAATCCATTCGGGGGTGCTTGCAACACAAACTGGATCTCAATGGATGCGGAGAGCAAAGGTTCCCCTTGAAGGGATTAGCCAGGAGCTGATTGCTGCGGCATGCGTACAACCAAAGGCAGTGCTTACGGCAGAGATCGCCGGTATGTCGTACGACGGCGGACCATGCTGTGCGATAGTTCCTCTACTAGTCCCCTGGCAGATTGAATCGCGTTAGCCGGAGAAAGCTGGCCCCATCTGTTTGAACAGCTAAGCCCGGTTGGATAAGTGGATTGCATACGGTGGACTGGGCTCACGCGCAATCTGCGGCCGCCAGCCGCCGGTTATTCCAAGTGATTGCGCGAGGCCTTTGACTGTCCGAGGATGTCCAGAATGGTCCTGCAGAAGTCGGCAAAGAAAGTGAGTCAGAAAGTGAGTCAAATGATATATTAAATTTAATAAAGACTTTAAATATCAATTATTTATAGGTTAATTTCGGTTGCTGGTGGGCCACCACTAAACGCCTTACGGTTCAACGGTCTATCCGTTTTGCTTCTTGGTGATTTTGGAGACTCCTGAAAAATGTCCCGAGAAATCGGGCATTTTTGCGGTTTCCACGACTGGAGCGTCGTGATCGTAGGTGTCGAGCATTCCCGTGTCTTTATGATCGTTACTTTGTTGCTTGGGACCGTGCGGGCTGAATCGCTCGGATTCTGTGATGACGCCGTCGGTCATCGCAGCGGTGATTTTCTTCTGCCACGCTGCATCTAGATCGTCTTTCGTCAGCTGCTCGCCGCACTCTCTGTGATGAAGATAGGGCGCTGCTCAGGCTTGAGCGGCGCGAGGCGTGCGCTGTTGCGGTCCGTGCAAGGATCTTTGCACGCAATGCTTTGGCTTCATCCCATGCCACCCGTAGCTCAGGAATCCACCGCGCGCTCTTGTCTCGGCTCCCGAGGTCATCCCAACAAAGGCTGACTCTGTCCAGAAAAACCTGGGAACTCCAGTCATCGGCGCTTAGTAATCGGGAAGGTCGCTTCCGGCCAGTGGGCGCACGTCTTGAACAAGATGCACCAGCACTCGTCCCGGCTCTTCGGTTGCAATCATGTGGGCTGAATTTTCAAACCACACTATTTTTTTGAAGGGCGCCTCGACCTTTGGTAGCCAAGATGCGACGTTCTCGGAGGGCGTCGTATTGTCATGGCGACCCGCGAAAATAATGATCGGGGTATCGAACCTGGTGAGACCGGTCAGGTCCAGCTTTGCCTCTTGAGGAAGAAGCGACTTCAAGGACATGGCGGTTCCGCTGTCGATGGCCTCTATGTCCTTGTCCGAATACTCGGGAGACAATTCGATTGCATTGCCGTACCAGCCGTGCGTACTCCTGCCGGCAGCCAGCCCTCCATAGTGCCCCGACCATTTCCTAAGCACACGGACCTTCTCCAACGGCGTACTCCCGTCCACATTCGGATATGGGGCGATGGCCTCAAGCTCCTTGGTGGCCTGTGTATTCCCTGCCTCTCGCGCAATCTGCAGTGTATTGGCGTATCCGACACGCTCATTGTCGTGACCGTTCAGTAGCTGACCTTCGCCCACGTACGCGTAGAGCCACTCCGGGTGGCGCTTGGCCAAACTCAGCCCGAGCACGCTCCCCCAAGAATGTCCGAGCACAAACACTTTCTTCTTGTCGTAGTGCTTTTGCAGATACTGCACTACCTCGCCAGCGTCAGAGATCATGCGCTCAATGGTCAATGTGGGCTCGACCAACTTGGCATCATTGGACGCGTGTGTCTTTCCTGCACCCCGCTGATCCCATTGAACTACGGTGAAGTAGTCTTCCCAGCCGGCTTGATATACCCAGCCCAGGGGCATTTCCACCGAACCAGGCCCCCCGTGGATGACCAGCAGGATTGGGTTTTGGCGATCGCGTCCGCGAACGCTGATCCATTGCTTTATGCCCCCGATCGGAATCTCAAGCTGCTCCTGAACGCCATTAGGCGACACAATCTTCTGAATATCACCGATTGCAGCCCTCACTTCCTCACGCGTATATCGTTGCCCTTCATCAGCGAAAGCGGAGGTGGAGTAGCAGAGAATTGATGCAGCCAACGCGAGCACAATGTGTTTCATTGATCGAGCCTATCCCCTTTTTCTCGCGAACTGTACAGCAATCACATGCAAGCCATCTCAGCTTCGCTGCACTTCAATGTCTGATCGTTAGAGGCTCGAATTTTGTCCAGCGAATCGCTAGCGATGGAGGCCGTCCGCGCCTTGAGCCTACGATGGAAATTGGCTTTTCTGACTTCACACATGCGTACCACGAGTTGGACAAGGCCAACGCTTCAGTGGCTGTGCTGATCATGGGGTATCTCCTTTCTGCTGATCGGCAAGTGCTTTGTAGCGGGGTGCGTTGTCCGATAGAAAGACTTGGGCTCCTCGCGCACCAGCTTGGAGAGTTGTAAGCAAGGCGTGCTGTATCAGCGGCGATGCGGCAGCCAGGAGCGGTTGCAACCTGGAGCAGCAGCAATCACCTGCCCAGTGATAGTCGAACTGCAGTTGGTCGGACCTTGGAATCTTTTGGCGGCTCGCGCGCTGCCGTGCCTGATACAACTCCTGCAGGGCTACATGTGCCTGAAGCTCATTGGCACGACGCACGACGCACGACGCACGACCAACGCGAATCTATTGCTGTGGCAGTGGTTGCCGTTGCCCCGACTCCGGACCTCGGTCGGCCACGAAAGGCTTGGCTAATGGCACCAATCTCGAACAAATAGTATTGCGAATCATTCGCAATTGACTTAGGGTAGCGCCCGCCGGCATATAGCCGGTCGCTCCCATGAGACCTGTCGATGAACTTCCGTCCTTTGGCCTGCCTGCTGCTGGCCGCTGCGGTACTGCCTGCCCAGGCGCATACGCCGTATCTCGCCCCGGCCACCTTCAAGGTGCAGCCGACCAGCACGGTTACCCTGGATGCCAGCTTCGCCGAGCATTTCTTCGTGCCTGAAGTGGTGTTCGACAACAGCGAGTTCGTCGTCACCGATCCTGACGGTGTGCAGCATGCGCCCGATGTGGTGCAGCGACTGAAGACACGCGCCGTGGTCGAGCAGACCCTGCCGGGCAAGAAGGGCACGTACCGCTTCTCTACCGGCAACCGCCTTGGCGCCGTGTTCCGCACCTGGGAAGTGGATGGCCGCAAGGAAAGCAGCCGTGATCCGGCCAAGCCACTGCCGGCCGGTGCCACCATGCTCTCGCACTACCAGAGCCTGTCGCGCTCGGAGGTCTACCTGACCGCCGGTGAGCCGACCCGGCAAGCCTTGGCGCCGTATGGCAAGGGCCTGGAGCTGGTGCCGGTGACCCATCCATCGGACCTGTATGTCAGTGAGCAGTTCGTCTTCGAGGTGCATTACGACGGCAAGCCGTTGCCGGCACAGAAGGTGGAGATCCACGCCGCACGCGGTGACGACGAGATCCAGCCGGCTCCGGCCGAGTTGACCACCGATGCTGCAGGCAAGGCCTCGTTCGCCTTGCAGCAGCCGGGCACCTACCTCGCCCTGATCCGCTACCGCGGTCCGGCGCCTGCCGGCGCGACGGCGCCGGAGTACGGCAACAACTACACGCTCAGCTTCCGCGTGCTCGAGCCCTAAGCCGCTTTCCAACAGGGATATCCCCGATGAAAACCTCCTTTGCTGTTGCCACGCTGCTGGCAGCGGTGCTGGCCCCGCTTGCCTCGGCGCAGGCCGCCGCGCCGCCCGTGGTATCGCCGACGGTTACCGCCTTCCTGACCCAGTTCGATCCGGACAAGACCGGTGCAGTGAGCTGGGATGCCTTTGAGCAGTTCCGTCGGCAGCGTTATGACGCCACCGATGCCAACAATGATGGGCACGTTGATCGCCAGGAATACGTGGACGAGTACCTGCAGCGCTTCGATGTGCGCCTGGCCGATGCGCGTGCCGGCCACCTGCGCCAGACCGATACTCGCTTCAAGGCGCTGGACCGCGACAAGAATGGCAGCATCAGCCGGGCCGAGTTCGATGCTGCCGGTGAGCGCACCTGGGCCGGCTACGAGAAGAGCCAGGACGCCACCCGGGAAACCGCTGCCAGTGACAACCGCGATCCGCTGAAGATGCCAACCTCGCACACCGCCAACGGCATGCTGGAGTTGTACGACCGCAATGGCGATGGACTGGTGGAGCGCGCCGAATTTGACGCTGCACGTAGTGCGACTTTTGCTGCCGCCGCTGCCAATGGCGATGGCGTGTTGGATCTGGCCGAATACACCGCCGAGTTTGAAGGCCGGCTGGACGCCCAGCGCAGCAAGGTCCGCGACGCGGCAAGCCGCCAGGCCAGCGTGCGCTTCGATTCGCTGGATACCGACAAGGATGGCCGCATGACCTTCGCCGAGTATCAGGTGTCCGGCAAGCGCCTGTTCGACCGTGCTGACAGCAACGGCGACGGCATCGTCGATGCGCGCGATCCCGAGCCGGTTGCCGGTGCCCATTCGGCCAACGGCAACCGTTGAGCCCCGCGTACCGGTCGCAGCTCGCGACCGGTCACTCCAGTTTCTGCAATGACACGGCGCCTGTTCGGCGCCGATGCCCCCCAGCCGGCATGGTCCATGTGATCGAGCAGCCAGGAACGGCGTATTCCCGCCATTACCTTTCTGTGGAGATCTCTCATGAACTCAGCTGTATCCCTGCTTGCGCTGGCCGTGCTGGCCAGTCTGTCCGGCACTGCCCGCGCCGAAGCGCTGGCTGACGCCTCCAACCTGGACACGGTCCGGGTTCAGGCCGAGCGGGCAAAGAAGAGCAAGTCGCGCAACCAGAACGTGACCGTTCTAAGCGCCGCCGATCTCGATGCCGAGATGGCCAACAACATGGAAGAGGCGATCCGCTACATCCCGGGCGTAAGCGTGGTCGACATGGGCCGCTTCGGTGACAACGGCTTCAACATCCGTGGTCTGGAAAGCGATCGCGTGGCGATCACCGTCGATGGTCTGAGCCTGGCCGAATCGGTGGAGACGGCGCGCTCCTACGAGTTCTTCCGCAGCGGCCGCGGTGATGTGGATATCGATACGCTGAAGAGCCTGCAGGTGGTCAAGGGTGCTGATTCGATCACCTCCGGTAGCGGTGCGCTCGGTGGCGCGGTGGTATTCACCACCAAGGACCCGGCGGACTACCTCAAGCCTGAAGGCAACGACACCCACGTCGGGGTGAAGTTCGGCTACAGCGGCTCCAACGACGAGAGCATGGGCACGCTGAGCTTCGCCAACCGCACCGGCATCGTCGAGTCGATGCTGGTCTATACCCGCCGCGAAGGCCATGAAAGCGAAAGCTGGTACGACAGCACGGTGGACCGGATCGGTGTCGGTCGGCGCACGCCGGATCCGGTCGACAGTACGCGTGACAACCTGCTGGGCAAGGTTGATCTACAGTTGTCGGACGCACACACGCTGGGCTTCATGTACGAGCGCGGCCGCGCCCACAACGAGGTCGACAATCTTTCACGCGTGTACGCGCCGGGCTATCTGGAGCGCAAAGGCGACGATCGCAATGACCGTGATCGCTATGGCGTGACCTGGCAGTGGCGTGCAGGCAATGCCGTGTTCGACACCCTTGATGCGCAGCTGGACCGCCAGATCACCGACAGCCGCGGCGTTACCCGAATTCTGGCCGGCAGCGGCTGCCCGGGTGGTGGTGCTCCCTGCAAGCGCAGCGAAGACCGCGCCACCGAGCAGACCCTGGATCGCGCCGCGTTGGATTTCAGCAAGGTGGTGGAAGGCCCGGTGCGGCATGACATCGGCTACGGCCTGGCTTGGCAGCAGCGCGACATCGATTACACCGCGGTGGACACCCGTTGGAATGCGGCCGGTGGTATCGCCAGCGTGGAGCATGATCCGCGCCAGGTGCCCAAGACCGATGCCCGCTCCTGGAACCTGTACTTGCGCGACAGCCTGAGCCTGTTCGACGAGCGCCTGCAGCTCAGCGGTGGCCTGCGCTATGACCGCTACGATTACTCGCCGCAGGTAGACAGTACGTTCGTCGACAAGACCGGCAGCGTGCGTGACCTTCGCTTCTCGGCGCCGAGCTGGCAGGTGGGGGCGGAGTTCCGCTTCCTGCCCGACCATGCGCTGTGGGCGCAGCTGGGCCGCGGCTTCCGTGCACCGAGCGTGGCGGATCTGTATTCGCCGACCAGCGCCAGCGCCGCGTTCGATGCAGTGAGCGGTGCACCGATCCAGCTGGATACCTCGATGTCCAACCCGGACCTTGATGCAGAGAAGAGCCTCAATATCGAACTGGGCTATCGCTGGACCACCGATCGCGCGCAGTTGGGGTTCTCGGTGTTCCGCGACCAGTACGACAACTTCATCGAGACGGTGACCACGCCGGTGCCGTATGCCAATGGTTACCGCACCACGCCAACCGGCCCTGTGCAGTACAGCTACAACAGCACGATGCCGATCAATGCGGGCAAGGTGACGGTGAAGGGCGCCGAGCTGGAAGGGCGCTGGCAGATTGCCGACGCGTGGTCGTCGCGGATGGCGGCGGCGTATAGCAAGGGCGAGAAGCACAATGGCGATCCACTGGAGAGCATCGTGCCGGCCAGCGCGGTACTGGGTGTGCGCTATGCACCTTCGCCGCTGTGGAACGTCAGCGCCAACCTGACCCATGCCTGGGGCAAGAGTGCCAGCGATGCCTACACCACATCGGCCAATGGCACGCAGGTGGTGCCGGCGTGGACAGGCAAGGCCGACGGCTACACGGTGCTGGACCTGACCGGCAGCTGGAACATCACCTCGCAATTGCGGGTGACCGCGGGCATCTACAACCTGACCGATCGCGAGTACTACCTGTGGCAGCGCGTGCGGGTGATCAACAAGGGCACCAATACCCTGTACGGCTACGTCAACGATGACGGCATCGGCCGTTACAGCGAGCCGGGCCGCAACGCCCGCGTCACTGTGGCGTATTCGTTCTGAGTCATGGAGGGGTTGACCCCAACCCCCTCGCCCCTGGAACAACAGCGCAGGCACTGCGCTGTTGTTCTTTGGATGGGCCGGTGCGGTTCTACGTGCAGGCGACAACGCTTCCAAAGGTATCGCCCAACTCTCCCCGAACACCGGCTAAGCTCAGTAATCCGTAACGGAGGCTGTTGGCAATGCCGATTCGCACAGTTTCAGGTCGCCGTCGCTTTATCACCCACTCCGCAACCTTGGGCATTCTCGCCGCGTTGCCTTCGGCGCGTGCGCTGGCCGCTTCGTGCAAGGACGCTGCCACCAACTCCTGGATTCCGGACGACACATTCCTCGCCGAGCTGCCCCGGATCATGCAGGCCTTCGCGGTTCCGGGCGTTGGCATCGCCGTGGTTGAAGATGGTGTTGTGGTGTGGAGCAGGGGATTTGGCCTCGCCAATGCGCAGGCGCACACGCTAGTCGATGCGCGTACGGTGTTCGAGGATGCTTCGCTCAGCAAGCCGATGTTCGCCTATCTGGTGATGCAACTGGTGGAGCAGGGGCGGATCGATCTGGATGTTCCACTGGTGGGCTATCGGCGGCCCGACTATCTCGGCGATCATCCGTGGCTTGCGCTGATCACCGCGCGCGATGTGCTGCGGCACACGACCGGCCTGCCTGATTGGCGCAAGTCTCCATCAACCGAGAAGCTGGTGCCGATGGTGAAGCCAGGTACGCGCATCAACTATTCCGGTGAGGCCTTCGTGTGGCTGCAACTGGTAGTTGAGACAATCACCGGCCAGAGCCTGGATGAATCGATGCAGGTGCATCTGTTTGGTCCGGCTGGTATGAACGACAGCAGCTACACATGGAATGCGGATCTGGCGGCACGCTCGGTCTATGGACATCCTGCGCACGATCGAACCGACGCCGGAATGCCGCGCCAGGTGCTCCGCGAACAATGGGGTGTCGCCCAGCAGATCGCAGATCGTTGGGGTAAGCCGCTGTCGGCATGGAAGTACGCAGATGCCGAACGGGCAATGCCTGAAGTGCTGGCGCTGGCGCCGCCGGGTTTGGTGACATGGCCGGGCGATATCCTTGCCAATGCGGCAGCAAGCCTGCGCACGACGGTGCAGGATTATGCGAGCTTCCTGAGTCTGATGATGGCCGGCCGGCAACCTGCGTCATGGGAGATCAGCGAGGCTGCGCGGCAGGCGATGCTCACGCCGCAGATCAGCTTGCCTGGACGATGGACCGAGAAAGGGCTGGGTTGGAACACGGAGCAGACCCGCGACGGCCCGGTGTTCTATCACTCCGGCAGCAATAGCGGCATCTTCAAGAATTTCGCGATTGGTGATGCGCAGCGGCGGCGTGGCATCGTGGTGCTGACCAATGGTGGAAGCGGCTCGTTCGTACACCAGCGCGTGGTGCGTGCGGCGACGGGGTATGACCTGCTTTCCTACGATCTATAACCAAGATTCCGCAATCTGACCGGTTGCAAACGCTAGCCTGACCGGATGGTCTAGACGCTCCAGTTCAGCGTTTGATCCGGAGTTCCCGGATCACTCAAGTGGTTCTGTTCAATGCATCTAACTACTCGCCATCGGCTTGGAACCCAACCTTCTTGTGGCTGCCATCGCAGAAGGGCTTGTTGTTGGAGTGGCCGCAGCGGCACAGCCAGGTTTCAGTGAGCCGGTCGATGGTGCGGCCGGTGCCGCTGACGACTTCGAGATTGCCGATGACGTGCAATGGGCCGTTCTTTGTTGGATTAACCTGCAGCGGACCATCGCGTTGTGGCAGTGCTTCGGATTTCTTCTCCGCCGGTTCACCGGTAGCGATGAAGCCGCACTCGACATGGCGGTGATCGCAGAAAGGTTTGTTGTGCGATTCGCCGCAACGACACAGCGTGGCGCGCATGCCTTCGTCCTTGCCGGCGATCAGCAGGGGTGCGTTGAAGGCGAGCGGGCCGTTCTCACGGATATGCACCAGGTTCACCACCGGTGCCGGTTCGCTGTGCGTGCCGTCGTTGTATTCGTAGCGGATGGCACCGGAAGGGCAGTTGCGTGCGATCAGCTCCACTTCTTCCGGGGCGACTGCATCTGGGTGGATCCATTTACCCACCACATTCGGCACGAATACGTCCGGATGGCTGAGCACGCAGTTGCGCGAGTGGATGCAACGCTCGCCGTCGAAATGGATGGTGACGGTTTTGCCGCGTACGGTTTCGGTTGCCATGGGCTGCCTCCGCTTCGGAGTACGCAGTGTCGCGCGGAAGAGGTGAAGGCGGGGCGTATACAGCTAGGTTTTTTTGTGGGAGCGGCGTGAGCCGCGAAGCTGGGGCCAATGAAGCAACCATTGGACTGTGGCTTGATGGGGTACGAGCTTCGCGGCTTACGCCGCTCCTACAAAGGCAGGTTACTTGCGGGTGGCGAGCACGCCGTCTAGTGCAAGTTCTGCCTTGAAACCGGCTTTCTGCAGTCGGGTGGCGACTTCACGGGGTACATCGCGGCCGCTGGTGAGCTTGTTGGGGGCGCCGGTGTAGTGGAATAGGCGGCCACCTTTACGCAGCACGCGGGCGAGGTGATCGTAGAACACCTGCGAATACAGTTCGCCGGCAATGCCGAAGCGCGGTGGGTCGTGCAGGACGGCGTCCATCGAGGCGTCGGCGATGTCTTCGATTTCCTTGGAGACATCGCCATGCTTCAACTGCAGGCGGCCGCCAGCGTGTTCACCATCGGGATCCGGTGACCACGGGTTCAGGGTGCGCAGCCACAGCACTTCGGGGCTCTTTTCAAAGGAGCGGATGGCGGCCACGCCTTCATCCAGGCAGCAGGCGGCGAAGTAACCCATACCGCCGCAGGTATCGAGCACCTGTTTGCCGCGTGGCTCCACCAGCGCCACCTTGCGGCGGGCATCGTCCAGCGGCGAGATCTGCGCGCTGACCAGCATCTTGATGCCGTCGATCTCGAAGGTGGGGATACCCCAGTCGGTGGGCACCAGCTTGTACAGTCCGCTGCCGAAGCGCGAGGCAGCACTGAACTCCTCGCCATCCCAGTAGTAGATGGTGCGGTCCTTGAGCTTGGCCGGCCACGGGTAGTGCTGGCCGCGGTAGTGCCAGCTGTCGGCGCTGAGACTGACCGTGTCCTGGCTGCGGCCGAGGTCGAGCGATGCGCTGAACTCGCTGCTGCCTTTCTTCAAAGCGCTTTGCAGCTGCTCCAGCAGAGGGCGGGTTAGCAGGGGGCCGGTGTAGTGGGGCATGGGGGGCGAAGGCGATGCGGGGGAGGGAATGCTACCGCAGGGTTGGTTCTAGGGTTTTGGTTCTGCTCGAAAGGCACCCCTCCCCAGCCCTCCCCTTGCCTGCGGCAAGGGGAGGGAGCTTCTGCCCCCTCCCTTTTGCGGAGCAAAGGGGAGGGCCGGGGAGGGGTAGCTTTGGACGTTCACGAAAGCCAGCCCAACCAGCACCCAGCAACTCAAGCGGGCATAATTCGCGCCCCTTACCTTGATTCTGCCCGCACTGCCGCACCTCATCGGTCAGCGCTGGCGGCCAGCCCGTATGTCCTTCCTGCATTCTGAACTGGCGCAATGGCGTGCCAATCCCCTGCGTGAAATGTTGGCCGGTGCGGTGGCCACGTTTGCGCTGATCCCCGAGGTCATAGCGTTCTCGTTCGTGGCTGGGGTGGACCCGCAGGTCGGCCTGTTCGCCTCCTTCGTGCTGAGCATCGTCATCGCGGTGTTCGGCGGGCGGCCGGCGATGATTACCGCGGCTGCGGGTTCGGTGGCCTTGGTGGCGGCGCCGCTGATCAGCGCGCATGGTCTGCCCTATCTGTTTGCCGCGGGTCTGTTGGCGGGCGTCATCCAGATCGTGTTCGGCGTGCTGCGGCTAGGCGTGCTGATGCGCTTTGTCAGCAGCTCGGTGCGTACTGGTTTCGTCAACGCGCTTGCCATCCTGATCTTCGCCGCCCAGTTGCCGCAGCTGCATGGGGCCACTGCCGCCACCTGGGCGATGTTGGCGCTGGGACTACTGGTCATCTACGGACTGCCGCGGCTGCCCCTGCCAGGCGTCCGTGCGATTCCCTCCCCGCTGATCTGCATCGTGGTGCTGAGCGTGCTGGCGTCGTGGTTGAAGCTCGATCTGCCCACCGTCGCCGATCTGGGGAAATTGCCGGATGCCCTGCCGCAATGGATGGGTCTGCCATCGTTGCCGTTTGATCTGGAAACGCTGCGCATCATCGCGATGCCGGCCTTGGCGATCGCGATGGTGGGCCTGCTGGAGTCGATGATGACGGCACGGGTGGTCGATGAGCTCACCGATACGCCCAGTTCCAAGAACAGAGAATGCACCGGTCTGGGCGTAGCCAATATCACCGCCAGCCTGTTCGGCGGCATTGCCGGCTGCGGCATGATCGGGCAGACCGTCGGCAACGTGAAGTACGGCGGTCGTGGTCGGCTTTCGACCTTGTTTGCTGGCGTGTTCCTGCTGGTGCTGATGGTGTTGCTGAAGCCCTGGGTTGGCCAGGTGCCGGTGATCGCACTGGTGGCGATCATGGTGATGGTCAGCGTGTCTACCTTTGATTGGCGCAGCCTTGGCGCCCTGGTACGGCATCCGCGTCTGTCTGGTGTGGTGATGCTGGCGACGGTGGCAGTGACCTCGGGTACGCACAATCTGGCGGCCGGTGTTGGCGTTGGTGTGCTGCTGAGCGGGGTGTTCTTCGCGTTGAAGGTAGCGCGCCTGCTGCGTGTGGAAGCGCTGGATCAGGCTGATGGGAGCCTTCGCTATGTGGTGCGCGGGCAGGTGTTCTTTGCGTCGGCAGATGCGTTCATTGATGCGTTTGACCCGCGTGTGGCTGATAGGCGTGCGGTGGTGATTGATCTATCCGGCGCCCAGCTGTGGGATATCACCGCAGTAGCAGCGCTGGAGAAGGTGGTCAGCCGCTATCGCCAGCATGGCGTGAAACCGCGCGTGCTGGGGTTGGACCGACAGGGGCGGGCATTGATGCGGCGGGTGCTGCGTGAGGGTGAGCTGGCTGTGGACGACCTGCCGTTGTAGGAGCGGCGTAAGCCGCGAAGCCGGTGGAACTGCCGATCACCAGGTTGATTGCAATTACAGGATCTTCTTCGGCCGGTAGTTCGATGGCTTCGCGGTTTACACCGCTCCCACAAGCGTTGGCCGCAGGTGATGCTGCTGTGGGAGCGGCATCAGCCGCGAAGCTGATGCACTTGCCGGTTGCCTGGGAGTTTGCAATTGCAGGAACTCCCTCGGCAGATGGCGCTGTGGCTTCGCGGCTTACGCCGCTCCCACAAAACACATGGTTTACATCACATCCCAGGCATAGCCGCCGCGCTCCAGTACCGATGCCGCCAGCGATTCGACGATGTCGTCTTCGTTGCGCTCCAGCCCGCGTACGTTGCGCGCCATGCGTCGGCGCGCCTGGCGGGCAAACAGGCGGGCGATCTTCACTGCGTCGTCGGCTGCCGGGTGTCCCGCCTGCAGCAGGCTCTCCACGCGCGACAGCACGCACAGGCCGACAAAGAGATCGATGGCGATATCGGCTACGCGCTTCTGTGCGTGCTGCTGGTCGGCGATCTTCTTGCCGTGCTTGCGCAGCAGCCGGTCCGAGGCCTTGGACAGTTCCACTGTGTACTTCTCGCACAAGCGCGCCAATGGCCGCAGTGCATCGTTGAGCGGTGCACGAATACGGCCGGTGCCATAGCCGGTAGCCTCGCGCACGCGGCGGCCAGCGTAATCGCTAAGCACGCCGAAGCCCTTGATCGGGTCGTTGAAGATGCCGCCGACTGCAGTCTGCAGTTCACTCAGCGTCGCGCCAACACCCTTCAGGCCATTCAGTGCCACATACAGGCGCAGGATCTCGTTGGTGCCTTCGAAGATCGAAAGGATGCGCGTGTCACGGGTCATCTGCTCATACGGAAGTTCACGCATGAAGCCGTTGCCGGCGGCGATCTGTAGCGCCTCGTAGCAGCTGCGCTGCACCGCTTCGCTGGCGAAGATCTTGCTCATCGCCGCTTCCACCGAGTAATCGCTGCGACCGCTGTCGATCAGATGCGCCACCATCCACACCGTGCTTTCGGCGGCGAAACAGTCGGCGCTCATCTGCGCGATCTTTTCGCGCACCAGACCGAACTCGGCAATCGGCTGACCAAACTGTTTGCGCTCGTTGGCTTGGGCGCAGGCCATGCGGATCAGCGCACGCATGCCGCCCACGGCGCCGCCGCCCAGACCGGTGCGGCCGCTGTTGAGGATGTTCATCGCCACCTTGAAGCCCTTGCCGACCGGGCCCAGCACGTTGGCTGCGGGCACACGTACATCGCTGAAGGCGACCGTGGTGGTGGACGAGGCGCGGATGCCCATCTTGTCTTCGTGCGGGCCGTGGCTGACGCCTTCCCAGCCGGCTTCGACGATGAAGGCGGTGACCTTGCCTTCCGGCGTGTCGGTGCGTGCGAATACGGTATAGAAATCGGCGATGCCGCCGTTGGTGATCCAGATCTTCTCGCCGCTTAGCGTCCAACTGCCGTCGTCGTTGCGGTGTGCCTTGGTGCGGATGGCCGCAGCATCGGAGCCAGCGCCGGATTCGGTCAGGCAGAACGCGGCGATCATCTCGCCGCTGGCCAGCTTGGGCAGGTAGCGCTGTTTCTGCTCATCGTTGCCGAACAGCAACAAGCCCTTCATGCCGATCGAACTGTGCGCACCTATGGTCAGCGACACCGAGCTGTCATGGCTGCTGGTCTGGCCCAACACGCGCGCATAGGCACCGTTGGACAGCTCCAGCCCACCGAATTCCTCGGGGATGATCAGGCCGAACAGACCCATGTCACGCAGTGCCTGGATGAACTCCGGCGGCTGCTCGGCATCACGGTCGTACTGGCGCAGATCGGCGGCCTTGTCGGCCAGGAACTGGTCGATGGCATCGGTCATCGCGCCCAGCATCTCGCGGTCACGCTCGCGGATCTGGGGGTAGGGGAACAATACATCTTCGGCGATATGGCCAAAGAACAGCTGCTTGGCGATGCTTTCATCCAGGTTCTGTGCTGCAACGGTATTCACGTACGGCTCCTTGTGCTGCGAACGATGACGGCGTTTGCCCGATGATGACCCACTCTTGCCACAGGTTCACGCATTCGAAGGGCACAATCGTGGAACTCGTTGCGCTCTTGTCGGTCTCTGTCCTGTGCGTTTGTACCGTGACAGGGCCGGTTAGTGCTCTGCGTCGTGTTTCTGATGGAGTTGCATGCGTTCTGACCGTTCAGCCGAACCGCTATCGACCCGACTGACCGCCGGCGTTATTGCCTTGGCATTCATGTCAGGGCTGGCGCGCCTTATGTTGCAGCTGCCGGAGCTGAACGTAGCGCGGGAAGAGACGCGGATCCAGCTGCGCTGGTTGGCGCCGTCAGCGGCGCCTGCCGTGCCGTTACTGCCGCAACAAGCGACGACGGCAGCGGTGTCGCATGAGCACACCGCACCGGTCACGGCGGTAGTCGATCGGCGAGCGGTTGCAGCCAATGCGCCACCTGCGCCGGCAGCGGCGAGCGCACCTGCGGCAGCGCAGGCGGGGTGGTCGCAGCGACTGTATGGCAAGGACGGCAACTTGGCGGTGCCCAAGGACGGCGCTGATCCGCGCCAGAAGAGTGCGACCGAACGCGTGTTCGAACACCGTGATGAACTGGCTGCCGGCGTTGGCGAGCGGCCGCTGGAGAAAATGGTTTCCGGCATGTTCGAGGACAAGACCAAGCCGCCGACCCTGGGTCAGATCGGTTCGCGTTTGATTCACGGCGCGGACATCCAGCCGGCGCAGGCAAGGCGCCCGCCTGAGGTGGCGTTCAATCCCAACCTGCATGAGCGCAAGTCCGACCTCGGTAGCGAAGCTACCGGAGATGCCTATAAGGCGGCGCCCATCCGTTACGAGAAAGCGCCGGACATGAAGGGTGAGGCCAGCCGTCGCATTCGTGTTGCGCTGGGCGCACTGGAGCAGCGCTATCCACGTTGCAATGCGCAGCAGCGAAGGCAATGGCTTGCCCCGGTGATGACACATCTGGATGCACTGCAACGCGCCGAGTACCGCTACAACAACGGGGCCGATCCGGTGGAGGCAGTGCACAGCCTGCTCAGTGCGGCCGACAGCGCCTACGACATGGCCCGTCGCGCGCTATGGGACGCCGAGCGACGCATGAAAATGTGCACTTGAGCGGAGGTCATCGCGGGCCAGTGGCGAGCCTTGCTGTCGTCATTGCCGGTGTCCATTGATCAGGCTGCGCGTCATGCCGCGGACAAACCGGGACAAACCAGGACGACTTTTATAAGTTGTTGTCTTTAAATGGCTTTTTGCTGGTTTCGCATGCCTAGAATCGGGCGTCTTCCTTTTCTGGTGTTGTGATGAAGTCGATCGGACTGTTGTTCTCCACGTTGGCGCTTGCTTCCACATTTGGCTGTCAGGCAAAGCCGGTGCCGGTGCCGTCCGCAGGCGTGGGCGTCGCTCCCGGGCATAGCCATGCGCTACCCAAGCATGCGCTGGTTGGCTATCTGCACAACTTCGACAACGGTATTGGCGTCTTGCCGGTCGGCAAGGTGGATGAAAGCTGGGACGTGATCGTGCTGGCTTTCGCCGATGACAAGGGCGAAGGCAAGGTGGCGTTCAACCCGGATCGCGCATTGGATCGCACGCAGCTGATCGCCGACATCGCCGCCAAGCGTGCGCAGGGCAAGATCGTGGTGCTGTCGTTCGGTGGTGAGCTGGGCACGGTGACCTTGAACACGCAGCGTGATGAAGACAACTTCGTCCGCACCACCGCCGATGCGATCAATACCTATGGCTTCGATGGCATCGATGTTGATCTGGAGAAGATTGCCGGTGTGGTGCACGGTGCACCGGTTACGCCGCACCTGATCTCGGCGGTGAAGCGCCTGCACGGCATGTACCCGAACCTGTACGTGTCGATGGCACCGGAGCACCCGTACGTGCAGGGCGGCTTTGTGTCGATGGAAGGTATCTGGGGTGCCTATCTGCCGCTGATCGACGGCCTGCGTGAGGAATTGGATCTGCTGCACGTGCAGCTCTACAACAATGGTGGGCTGCCCACGCCTTACCGTGCCGAGAAGTACCCGGGTGGCAGCGTGGACATGATGGTTGGCTCGGCCAAGATGCTGATTGAAGGTTTTGATCTGGCCAGTGGCAAGGGGCGGTTTGCAGGGCTGCGTGCCGATCAGGTTGCGCTGGCGTTGCCGTCGGGTTTGCGCGCTGCAGGCAATGGTTATGCGACGCCAGCGGATATCAATCGTGCCTTCGATTGCCTGACCACGGCTACTCAGTGTGATGAGGTGAAGCCGAGTCAGCCGCATCCGGATTTCCGTGGCGTGATGACCTGGTCGATCAATTGGGATGTTGCCGATGGGCGCGCGTTCTCGGTGCCGGTGGGCGGGCATCTGCGGGCGGCGCAGGGGCGTTGATTGCGGCGGGAGCTTTTGTGGTTTTGGGTTTTGGTTGAAGCAAAAGCAAAAGCAAAAGCAAAAGCTCCCCTCATCCGGTGCTTCGCACCACCTTCTCCCGTGAACGGGAGAAGGGAAGACTCAAAGCTAGAGCTAGAGCTAGAGCTAGAGCTAGAGCTCAAAGCCGAAGCCCAAAGCCCAAAGCCCAAAGCTCAAAGCTCAAAGCCGATCTGTTCGCTTCTCTGACGTCTGCGCTCTCACTCCACCCGGAAATGCACTAGCGTCACCAGCTCATCGCTGTGAAACCCGGGATACAAGCGCTGCATCACCGCAAGCAATCCTGCAGGCGTACGACAGTCAGGATCATGCTCATCGCGCAGATCGGCTTCATCCAGGGCATCAAAGGCCCGCAGCTCGGTCTGCAGTGACAATGGACCAATCTGGCGGCCTTCACCCAGTTCGATAAACGCCAATGCCACTCCGTGCCAACGCGCGCCTCGCCGTACGCTGGTGTTGCGTCCGGTATGGAACTGGGGGTTGTCAAAGCCGAGCAGGGGCACAGTCATGGGCGCTGGAAGGGGCTGGAAAGCAGGTATTCATTCTGGGCGCGATTGGCGGGTTTTTCATCACCTGCCGTTCAAACAGGCAGGCTCAGCATCGTCTCCTTCCTCACGATTGGATCCGGCCCCATGCCGCGCGCGGCCGCGCTTGTGCTGTTGCTGCTGTTGTACGGGCTGTGCTCGCCGTTGCAGGCGCGCACGGTGTACCGCTGCGTGCAGAAGGGCACGGTCAGCATGGCCACTGCGCCGGAGCCAGGCTCCAGCTGCAAGGCTATCGAGGTCGATGACAACGCCGTGCAGACGCCCAATCTATGGGGCAACTTCGGTGTGTTCAGCGGCACTCTGTATGAGCGTGAGCAGGACGGCAAGCTGGTCTATTCCACCCGCAATCTGCCGGGCTCAACGCCTTACCTGCGCTTCACCGTGGCCACGCCGCCGGGTGAGCCTGCGCATGAAGGACTGGGCCGGGTAGGCACGCCGCAGTTGAACCGGCATGCCCCGCAATTCCGCGCCGCTGCCAAGGCCACCGGCGTGGACGATGCCTGGCTGCGTGCGGTCGCTCATGCAGAAAGTGCGTTCGACGAAAAAGCGGTATCGCCTAAGGGCGCACAGGGGGTGATGCAGTTGATGCCGGAGACGGCAACCGAGTACGGGGTGAGTGATCCCTTGTCGCCGGCACAATCCATCAGTGGTGGCGCGCGTTACATGAAATCGCTGCTGCGTCGCTACAACGGTGACCGGACGTTGGCGGCAGCGGCTTACAACGCCGGGATCGGCGTGGTGGCACGCTATGGCGGAGTGCCGCCCTATGCGGAGACGCGGCAATACGTGGACAAGGTGCTGGCCTTGTATGGGCGTTACCGGGAGGCGATGGGGACGGCGCCGGAGAAGCCTGCTTTGTAGTGGGTTTTTCGGGACTGGGAAAGGCAAAAACGGAGCAGAGGCACCCCTCCCCAATCCTCCCCTTGCCTGCGGCAAAGGGAGGGGAGGTTCGCGCGGCGCTGCAGTTTTGGCTTGAGCCCCCTCCCTTGCGCAGCAGGGGAGGGCTGGGGAGGGGTGCTGTTGCTCTTGCTCTAATTCTCAGCACCAGCCAGCCCAGCTTCCAGCAACCGCAACTGCTCCCATCCGACGTGGTGCATCAGCTCACGCACCACCACCAGCGCGGCCACGAAATCCGGGCGCTCAGGGATATCCAGGCTCTTTGCCGGCATCCCCGCCGCAACCTGTGCCAGCTGGTTGAACGCCCGCTCGACTTCGTCGATGTCCAGCTCACAGATCGCTTGCGGCGGATAGCCCAGCACGCCCGGCAAGGGAGCCAGCACCGCATCGGCACACTCCAATACCTCCAACGAATCCAGGCGCAGGGCCGGAATCCACGGCATCAAGGCATCTTCGGTGCTGGCGATGGCCTGTTCCATTGCCTGCTCCGAAGGCGGGAAATGCTGCAGTCCCGCCTCCAACAACGAGGGCAGTGACAGCGACAGGCTGATATCCGTGCTCTGCCCAGCCTGCAGCCGGATCGCCTCTTCTTGCAGATATAGATGCATACGGTTCTCCACCATGCAGGGCTTTCGGCGGTTTCGCCGCGGGCCGTGAGCGTCTATGGTGCCGGGTCCGTAGTTGGTTGGGTGTACATGGATCGCAAATATTGGGCAATTGCCGTCATCGCCGTGACCGCCGCCGCGCTGGCTGCCACCTTCGTGTGGTCACCGCAGCCGCCCGCGCCAGCTGGTCCGCTGCCTACGCCGCTGGGCTGGCAGGCGCAGATCGAGCTGCTGGGTGGAGATGGCGTGGCGGGTAACAGCGCCGGCAAGGCTGCACAGACCCGCTTCAGTGATCCCTGGGGGCTGGCGATGGGCGGTGGCCTGTTGTTCGTCGCCGATGCCGGCGACAACAATCGCATTCTGTATCGCGGCTTGGACGGTGCCTTCCAGGTTCTGGCTGGTGGCATTGAAGGCTTTGCCGACGGGCAGGGCGCTGCGGCGAAGTTCAACACGCCTTCGGGCATCGCCTTGGATGCACAAGGCAATCTTTATGTGGCCGACACCGGTAACCACGCCATCCGCAGGATCAGCACGCAGGGCCAGGTCACTACCCTGGCCGGTGATGGCACGCCAGGCTTCGCCGACGGCAAGGGCGCGCAGGCGCGCTTCAATGGACCCATGGGCGTGGCGGTGGGTGCGGACGGCCGCGTCTATGTCGCCGATACCTGGAATGACCGCATCCGTGTGATAGCTGCTGACGGCACGGTCAGCACCCTGGCTGGCGGCGCACTGCCGGGTTGGGAAGACGGGCAAGGCGCACAGGCACGTTTTGATACGCCGACCGACCTGAAGTTCGACAGCCACGGCAATCTGTGGGTCGCCGATCTGCAGAACAACGCGCTGCGCACGGTCAGCAGCACCGGCATGGTCAGCACCCGCGTTGGCATACCCGATGCCGAACGCGTGCTGTGGGGGCCGATGACCCTGGCCATCACCCATGACGACGTGGTCTATGTGGGCGAGCGCCTCAGCGGGCGCGTGGTGCAGCTGTCACCGCATGGCCATAGGGTGGCCATCGCTGGCAACGACGCGCAGCGTTTCGCGCGTCCAGCGGGATTGGCGTTGGCACCCGATGGCAGCCTGCTGTTGAGCGACGCTGATGCCTATCGCATCCATCACCTTGTGCCGCGCACCGCGACCACAGTGCAGATGCTGCCGCAGCTCGGGCCATCGGCAGATAATCCGCTACCCGCCAACCAGGGGCGTTGGCCGCTGGCACCACAGCTGGGCTGGCATGAAGTGACCGGCACGCTGGGCGAGGTGCGTGGCAACTTCAGCGGCGAGAGCCGCCATCATCTGCATAGCGGTTTCGATGTGCGCGGTGATGTGGGCCAGACCGTGCTGGCCGTCGCCAGTGCCAAGGTCAGCAGCCCCGCATCGACCTGGACGCTGGGGGGCCAAGCCGAGGGCCTGTCGTTGGACAAGCTCGACTACATCCACATGAAAGTTGGTCGCGATGCAGCCAATCGCGGGCTGGATCCAGCGCGCATGCAGCTCGTGTACGACGAAGCAGGCCAGCTGGATCGGGTGCGCGTGCGTCGCGGTACCCGCTTCCAGCCAGGAGATGCGCTGGGCAGCATCAACAACCAGGCGCATGTGCATCTTGCCGTGGGACCGTCAGGTTATGAACGCAACGCGGTGCGTCTTGGTTTCTCCAACTACGCCGATCACGTCGCCCCGAAGATCGACGACATCGCCCTGCTCGACAGCAACAATCAACGTTTGACCGAAAAGGTTGATGGCCGCCTGCAGGTGCCACGCGATGGCGGGGGCCTGCAGTTGGTGGTGGAAGCCTGGGACCAGGTCGACAACAACCTGCCGCGTCGCCGCCTTGGCCTATACAGCCTTGGCTATCAGATCCTCGATGCGGGTGGCCAAGCACTGCCCGGTTACGAACAACCGCGTACCAACATCATCTTCAACCGCATGCCGCCGCAGCGCGAGGCAGTGAAGCTCGCCTATGCCGCCGATAGTGGCATCACCGTGCATGGCAGCAGCAGTACCCGCTTCCGCTATGTGCTGACCAATACCGTGCGTGATGGTTTGTTGGCCAGCGGAGAGCTGCAGCCGATGGAGCTGCAGCCAGGTATTTACACGATCCGGATCAGTGCCAAGGACTTCAGCGGCAATGCGGCGGTGGCAGGTAAAGAGTTGGCGCTTCAGCTTTACTGAGTGCAGTCCATAAGGGACCCGGGCGAGGGGAGCAGCTCCCTTGGGGCCTGAGCGAATTGTTTGCACCGGCCTGTTGCATGGGCGGGTACAAATCTGCGAATGGAGATCACGCCCTGACCCGCACCCGCTCAGCATCCAGATCATCCACCGCCCGTACCTCGATGCTGCCGTAAGCCGCCCACGGGAATTGCCTGGCGATGCGCATGGCCTCATCGGCGTCTGCTGCTTCGATCAGGTTGAAACCGGCGAGGATTTCGCGTGTCTCCGCGAACGGGCCATCGATGATCCGCGACTGGCCCTGACGGCTGCGCAGGGTCTGTGCGCTGGCTGCTGGCTGCAGACGTTGCGACATCAGCAAGGTGCCCTGCGCCTGCAGGGCATCGGCGTGTTGCAGGCAGCCACGCATCAGCGCGTCGTAGTCGTCGCCAGGCAAGGTCTGCAGCAGTTGCGGGTCGATGTAGATCAACAGCATGAACTTCATGGGTCCAGCCTCAGGCGCAGGGGTTGCACATGATGTCGCATCGCGTGTGCTGCGTTGCCGCATGAATCCATTCATAAAAAGGTGCCGGGAGCTTGTCGAGGTTGCCCGTTGTGCATCGTCGTACCTGATGTGTAGCGGGCATGCCGCCTGCAACGGAGCACAGTGATGAAAGTGATGGTGCTGGTGAAAGCCACCTCCGAGACCGAGGCCGGGGTCATGCCCACGCAGGCGGAGATCGCAGCGATGGGCGCTTTCAACGAAGAACTGGTCAAGGCCGGCATCATGCTGGCCGGCGAGGGTTTGAAGCCCACGTCGCAGGCGGCGCGGGTGCGTTTCGCCGCCGAAGGCCGCAGCGTGATCGATGGCCCGTTCGCCGAAACCCGCGAGCTCGTTGCCGGCTTCTGGCTGTGGCAGGTGCGTTCGCTGGATGAGGCGGTGGAGTGGCTCAAGCGTGCCCCATTCACCCCAACCAACGGCAGTGCAGTGGAAGTGGAAATCCGGCCGTTCTTCGAAGCTGAAGATTTCGGTGCGGCCTTCACTCCGGAATTGCAGGCGCAGGAGCAGCGTTTACGCGAGCAGATCGAACGCAACAACTGAACCCAACCCCGAGCAGCAGGAGCAAGACGATGAAATTGATTCCTTTTTTGGGCTTCAACGGCCAGACCCACGAGGCGATGGCGTTCTACGCCAAGGCCTTGGGCGGCAAGGTTGTATCGGAAATGAAGTACAGCGACATGCCGCCCAGTCCGGACATGGACGCGGAAGGTTGCGGCGGTTTCATGCCGCAAGCGGATCAGGTCGCGCACTGTCAGGTTGAAGCCGGCGGCGCGACGCTGATGGCTGCTGATGGTCCGCAAGGCGCTGGCGGCAGCGCCACCACCATCAATGTCGACGTCGACAGCATCGAGGAGGCCGAACGCGTGTTCGCAGCCCTGGCCGAAGGTGGGCAGGTGCAGATGGCGCTTGCCGAAACCTTCTGGGCGCACCGCTGGGGCATGTTGCTGGACCGCTACGGCAAGCCGTGGATGGTCAACTGCATGAAGCCGATGCCGGCGGAGGGCTGAGCATGAGCAACCCGCAGATGATCTTCGTCAATCTTCCGGTGCGTGACCTGCAGGCCTCCAGGACCTTCTTTGCTGCGCTTGGCTACAGCTTCAACCCGCAGTTCAGCGATGACAACGCCGCCTGCATGGTGATCAGCGACAGCATTTTCGTGATGCTGCTGGTGGAACCGTTCTTCCAGACCTTCACCACCAAGCCGCTGAGCGATGCACGCAAGCAGACCGAGGTGATCACCTGTTTGTCGGCGGTCAGCCGGACGGCGGTTGATGAGCTGGTGGACAAGGCCTTGGCCGCAGGTGGCAGCGAGCCGATGCCGGCGCGTGACTACGGCTTCATGTACCAGCGCGGCTTCCAGGATCTGGATGGCCACCTGTGGGAAATCGCCCATATGGATGGCGAGCCGGGCCAATAACCAGGAGACGATCATGGCTTACGTGGATGGATATGTATTGCCGGTGCCCAGCGCGAGAATCGATGATTACAAACGCATCGCGCGCAAGGCCGGAAAAGTGTGGAAAGAACATGGCGCCTTGGCCTATGTAGAGGCAGTGGCCGAGGACGTGAAGCCAGGCAAGCGCACCTCGTTTCCGCAGGCGGTGAAGCTGAAGGAGGACGAAGTGGTGATATTCGCCTACGTGCTGTTCCGCTCGCGTGCGCATCGCGACAAGGTAAACGCCAAGGCGATGGCTGATCCACGGCTGGCCGGCATGGGGCCAAAGGACATGCCGTTCGATGGCAAGCGCATGTTCTGGGGTGGGTTCAAGCCTTTCGTGCAGTTGTGAGGCGTCGCCCCCTCCCTTGCGTCGAAGGCGGAGGGGAGGGCTGGGGAGGGGTTGGCTTTTCGCATCACTGGTGCAGGCCCTTGCCGAGCATGGCTCGGCACTACCGCCGCTCACGCAAATGCAGGTTGCTCACTTGCGGTGATCGCACCACGATGCTCTGATCGCGCCCTATGACCGATCCACAACTGCAGCGATTGCTCGAGACCCTCTGGCGCATGGAATCGTCGCGCTTGATAGCGCGTTTGGCACGCATGCTCGGCGATCTCGAAAGCGCTGAAGAACTTGCGCAGGACGCATTGGTCGCGGCATTGGAGCATTGGCCAAAGCAAGGCGTCCCGGACAATCCCGCCGCCTGGTTGATGGCCACCGCACAGCGGCGTGCAATTGACCGGTTGCGACAGCGTCGCCTGCATGCGCAGCGGCAGGCGCAGGTCATCGACGAACAACAGGACTACGCCATGGGCGCGGATCAGTCCGACCATCTGGACGACATCGGTGACGATCTGCTGCGGTTGGTGTTCGTCGCCTGCCATCCTGAGTTACCAGCTGACGCACGGGTCGCACTGACCCTGCGCCTGCTATGCGGCTTGAGCACAACCGAAATCGCCCGCGCCTATCTGCTGCCCGAGCCCACCATCGCCCAGCGCATCGTCCGCGCCAAGCGCTTGTTGGCCGAACGTAAGGTGCCGTTTGAAGTGCCGCGTCTGCATGAACTTTCCGTGCGGCTACAGTCGGTGCTGGACGTGGTCTATCTGGTGTTCAACGAGGGCTATGCCGCCAGCAGCGGTGAGGATTGGATGCGCCCAGCGCTATGCGAGGAAGCGCTGCGCCTGTGCAGGGTGCTGACCGGTTTGATGCCCAATACCGTACCGGTGCTCGGCCTGTTGGCCTTGATGGAGCTGCAGGCCTCGCGTCTGCGCGCCCGCGTGGCGGCCGATGGCTCGGCCGTGCTGTTGCTGGATCAGGACCGCAGCCGTTGGGATTGGCTGCAGATCGCGCGCGGCCAAGCTGCGCTGGATCAGGCGGAGAAGTTGGGCGGCGGCGATGACGCCTATGTATTGCAGGCTGCTATCGCCGCCTGTCATGCGCGCGCACGGCAGGCCGAGCAGACCGATTGGCAAACCATTGCTGCGTTGTATGCGCGTCTGGCCGAGGTGATGCCGTCACCGGTGGTGGAGCTCAATCGTGTTGTGGCGGTAGCGCAGGCCCACGGTGCAGCGCCGGCCTGGAGCTTGCTGCAGGCGTTGATCGATGACCCGCAGCTACAAGGCTACGCACCACTGCAGGCCGTGCGCGGTGATCTGCTGGCGCGGCTTGGGCGTGCGCCCGAAGCGCGGCAGGCTTTCGAGCAGGCCGCTGAGCTGAGCAGCAATGCGCGCGAGCGCGAGGCGTTGCTGAGGCGAGTGGCAACCCTGTAATAAGACACTGCACACGAGCGTGCTGGGCTGGCTACACTCCAAAGCTTGCCTTACCACTGGAGTACTGCGTGAAACGAGTCGTAATCAGCCTGTTGGCGATGTCGGTATCCACGGCCTTGATGGCTGCACCGCCCAAGTTTGATGGCGCACGCATCTCGGCCGACGTCCGCGAGCTTTCCTCCGACGCCTATGAAGGTCGCTCCCCGGCGACTGCGGGCGAGGAAAAGACCATCGCTTTCCTGAGCAAGCAGTTCGCTGCTGCCGGCATGCAGCCGGGCGGCGACCTGCAGGACGGCAAGCGCCTGTGGACACAGGCTGTGCCGCTGCTCAAGGGCGATATCGTCGGCAAGCCGGTGCTGTCGCTGAGCAGCCAGGGCAAGCCGCAGACGCTGACCCAGGGCCAGGAAATCGCCGTGCGTGCCGCCATGAACGGTGCCAGCGCAGTGGATATCAGCAACGCACCACTGGTGTTTCTGGGCTATGGCGTCAAGGCGCCGGAGCGCAACTGGGACGACTTCAAGGGCGTGGACCTGAAGGGCAAGATTGCCGTGGTGCTGATCAACGATCCGGATTTTGAATCCGGCACCGGTGACTTCGACGGCAAAGGCATGACCTATTACGGCCGCTGGACGTACAAGTACGAAGAGGGCGCGCGCCAGGGCGCGGCCGGCGTGCTGATCGTCCACGAGACCGCACCGGCTTCCTATGGCTGGGCGACGGTGGCTGGTTCCAATACCAACACCATGTTCGACGTGGTCCGGCAGAACCCGGCCGAGGCGCACCCGGCGCTGGAAGGCTGGATCCAGCGCGATCTGGCGGTGGAATTGTTCAAGCGCGCCGGTCAGGATTTCGAAGCGCTGAAGAAGCAGGCGCAGTCGCGTGACTTCCAGCCGGTGGAGCTGAAGGGCGAAACCTTCTCGGCCAACTACCAGGTCAAGAACGAAGTCATCACCTCGCACAACGTGGTCGCACGTCTGGAGGGCAGCACCCATCCGGACGAAACCGTGATCTATTCCGGCCACTGGGATCACATCGGCGTGGGCGAGCCGGACGCACGCGGCGACCGCATCTTCAATGGTGCGATGGACAACGCCTCGGGCACTGCCGCGCTGGTCGAGCTGGCGCGTGGTTTTGCCACCCAGCCCAAGCCGCAGCGTTCGGTGTTGTTCCTGGCGGTAACCGCGGAAGAAAAGGGCCTGCTGGGCTCGGAGTACTACGCCAGCAATCCGCTGTACCCGCTGGCCAAGACCGTTGCCGTGATCAACATGGATGGCATGTCGCCGTACAGCCCCTCGCGCGACTTCGGCATCTACGGCACGGCCAAGGTCGAGCTGCTGGACCAGCTCAAGGACGTCGCCAAGGCTTGGGACATCCGTTACACCCCGGACACCAAGCCGGAAGCTGGCCTGTTCTTCCGCTCCGATCACTTCCCGTTCGCCAAGCGCGGCGTGCCGGCGCTGTCCTACGGTGCGGGGCAGGACTGGATCGACGGTGGCGTAGCAGCCGGCAAGAAGGCCTCCGACGAGTACACCGCCAAGCGCTACCACCAGCAGGGCGACGAATGGCAGGCCGACTGGACCTTCGCCGGTGCCGCGCGTGACCTGGAAGTGCTGTACACCCTGGGTGAGAAGCTGGCGAACTCGCGTGCCTGGCCGAACTGGAGCCCGGAAGAAAGTTTCCGTGCGACGCGTGATGCGAGTGCGGTTGAGCGGAAGTAAGGCGCGAGGGCTGTGCTTTGAAGCTTGTGCGTTGAAGCCCCTCTCCCGTTTACGGGAGAGGGGTTGGGGTGAGGGCAGCTCTTGCTGTAGAGCGCAGCCATGCTGCGCTTGGGACATTGCCGGTAAGGCCTCTGCCGAGCATGGCTCGGCACTACAGCCCCCCACCGGGAGAGGGGTTGGGGTGAGGGTACGGGCTCCCCACATACATATGGCGCCTCCAGAATCCCGACACAGCACCACCAAGGAAGACCCATGACAAACACCAGCGCTTGCCGCGCGATCCTGTGCCTGGTCGGCATTACCTCTTCGTTGTTGGTCTCCGCCGCGCCCTTGCCGGCAAACTGGCAGCTGCTGCCCACAGCACAACAGGAAGCAGAGAAGGGCCTGCCCTCGGCCCTGCAGACGCCGTTGCTGGCAAAGAACCAACGCCCGCTGCAGCAGGTCGAGTTGCTGGTGGCATTGCCGTTCGAGCAAGTGCTGCCGGTGGTACAAGCCAGCCTGGCACCGATGGGCAAGTTCAACGCATCGGTACAGCGCACCCGCGTGGCCTATATGGATCACGGCTGGGGCAATGTGCTGATCGCGCGCCGACCGGAGCTGAAGGCCGAGTTCATCCGTCGCTACCGCATGCCAGCATTGCGTACGGCGGTGGAGCAGGGCGCGTTGTTGGCCGAAGAGCTGCCGCTGCGTGAGCAACGCCTGCAGCGCGATCCAACGGTCGATGCAATGAGCGACAAGCTGGCCGAACTGCAGGGTAGCTTTGCCAGCTGGCAGGCCAGCGCCGAACAGAAACATGGTGTACTTGGTCGCGCCAGAAGCACAATCGAAGTGCGGGTCATGCAGGTCGACGAAGCACTGGGCAAACCGGCTACGGTGATCACCTTGAGCCGCACCGACGACTGGCCAAATCCGAACGGCGGCATCGTCGACCAGCTGCGCGAGTTCAACGTGATGGGCGGTGGGCCCTCGCCACGTCTAAGCCGCCGCCGCGTGCCTGAGGCGGTGTTCACACCGGTTTATGACGCCGTGCGCGTGCTGCCCGGCGCTGCGCTGCAGATCGGCGTCAGCGCCAGTGATTGGCAGCTGCCGGTGCAGGCAGGCAGTCGCATCGTCGAACCGATCTTGACGGCGCCGGGCGGCAACAAGGACGCAACCGCAGCGCAACGTCTGCTGCCCTTCGGCAGTGGTGACTACTACGACATGCGGCCGCTGGCCGATGGCAGCGTGCTCCTGCTCAGCAGCTATCCCGAGGCCCTGTGGCGCTGGGCGCCGGGCATGGGCGACAAGCCGCAGAGGCTGTGGCAGGCAGCTGCGGATGCCGGCCGCGCTGGCCTGAGCGTTGACCCGCAGGGCCGCAATGCCTGGCTGGCGGTGCAGCAGCAGCTCGTCAGCTACAGCCTGGACCAGCAACGTGCGCTGGCACATCCGCTGCGCTGGGCAGCCGGTGTGCGTAAGCCGATCAGCGGCGGCTGGAAATGGATGCAGGATGCACAAGGCAGGCCGGTGCCGTATGACCATGCCCTGGATGGCGGTGGCGGTATCCGCGACGTATTACGTGTACTGCAGCCGCAGACGATGCCGTCGGCCGACGGTGAGCCCTGGGTCTATGCGCAGCGCTTCGACGCGACACGACAGGGCGTGGTTGGCAGCTATCCCGGCAACTCGTTGGTCAAGCCGGTGCGCTGGGACGGACCGGGACGGGGCTTCTGGATCGAGGATCCGGCGGGCTTGACCGAATTGGATGGCACTACCGGTCGGGTCAGCCGCGTACTGAGCTTGCCGCGTCGCTTTGGCAAGGTCGATGGCAATGATGACACCGGCATGGCGCAGTGGGTGCCAGCGCCGTTTGGTTCGGGCAAAGGTGGTTGGGTCGCGGTCGGCTTCGTGCTGATGGAAGGCAACAGGCGCGATCCGGGTATGCATGTGGTGGATCTGGCCAGCGGCAAGCTTCGGCATTCACTGGCATTGCCGGGCCTGAACTCCTTGAACGCGGCAACGGCCTCGGCCGACGGGCGTCTGCTGGCCTTGGGCGGTAACGATGGCGGCACCCCGGTGCTGGCGGTGTGGAATCTGCAAAGCGGTCAATCGCTTTCCTTGAACCCCAGTCGCTCTGCCTGCTGGGATCTACGCCAGTTGCACTGGGCGCCGCAAGGTGACGCGCTGATCGGTCTGTGTGGCGACGGCGTGGCGCGTTGGGCGCTGCCAGCCGAATGGCGGTCCCGGTGATGCAGGTCGGATTTGTAGGAGCGGCGTAAACCGCGAAGCAGGTCGATCATCTGATTGCGGGCTTGTCTGGCCCGTCATTGCTGCCGGCTTCGCGGCGTAACCCCGCGCGAAAACCGCCCCGCCGAAACAAACCCCCCCAAACCAGCAGGGGGGCCGTTTTGAGGGGTTTGTAGGACGCCCCGTGCCAGCGG
>NZ_JBRREI010000014.1:0-93889 GCF_056760195.1 Stenotrophomonas sp. STEN020 | reverse complement strand
GCTCCCGTTTTTTTCCATCGGGGTTTTGGGCTTTCGTTTTTTTCCCCTCCTTAACAACCCCCCCACCCGCCCCCCCAATACTGCCCCGGTGTCCAACGGGGGGGGCGCCCCCCACCCGGGCGCCCGCGACCACGAGCATCAGTTTGAGGCTGATGCGCATCGATTACTGCGCGGTGTAGACGATTTCGACGCGACGGTTCTGCGACCAGCAGGACTCGTTCGAATCGGTGCAGACCGGACGCTCTTCGCCGTAGGACACGACGGTCAGCTGCGAAGCCGAACCACCGTTGGCCTGCAGAGCCGAGTTCACGCCGTTGCCACGACGCTCGCCCAGGGCCTGGTTGTAAGCGCGGCTGCCGCGTTCGTCGGTGTTGCCCTGCAGGGTGATGCGCGAGGACGGACGGTCACGCAGGTACTTGGCGTGGCAAGCCATGATGGCCTGGAATTCCGGCTTGACCGAATCCTGGTCCAGATCGAAGTAGACAACGCGCTGACGCAGGCAGGCGTCGGTGTCCAGGTCGCCCGGACCGTACAGGCCGGAGGTGGACGGGCCGGTCGGCTGGGTGGTGCTCGAGCCGTTATCGACAGACGGCTGTGCCGGCTGTTCCTTGACCTTCTTCGTGCAACCGGCCAGTGCAACTACCGACAGCAGCGAGACGAGCAAAACACGAGTTGACTTGTTCATGGCTATACCTAGTGGCTCCTGGCCAAAGTTGGGATTAATGCCTGCAGAGATTAACATTTTATCAACGCGCAGTGCGGTACGGGCCCCAAGCCGGTTCGCGCACATCGCCATCAGCCAGCACCAGACGCTGACGCACCCGGCCATCGGCCGACACTTCATACAACACACCACGCCCACCTTCACGAGCGGCGTACAGGATCATGCTCGCATTGGGCGCAAAACTCGGTGATTCGTCCAGCGAACCCGGCGACAGCGTAGTCCAGCGCGGCGAACCCAGGCTGCTGTCCATTATCGCGATCTTGTAGCTGCTGCCAGCCCCCTGGGCGACGGCAATCTTCTTGCCGTCGAAGGATACGCTGGCCTTGGCGTTGTAGTTGCCCTGGAAGGTCACCCGGCTGGCGCTACCGCCAGTGGAAGGTACCTGATAGATCTGCGGGCGACCGCCGCGATCGGAGGTGAAGTAGACCGAGCTGCCATCGGCGGCCCAGGTCGGCTCGGTGTCGATGCCGAAGTGGTTGGTCAGCTGGGTCAGCTGCTTGCTGCCCAGATCCATCACGTAGATTTCCGGGTTGCCGCTGCGCGACAGGGCCAGCGCCAGACGGCGGCCATCCGGCGAGAACGACGGCGCGCTGTTGATGCCACGGAAGCTGGTCAACAGCTCACGGCCACCGGTGGCGATGTCCTGCACATAGATGGAGGAGTTGCCGCGCTCGAAGCTGACATAGGCCAGCTTGCGGCCGTCCGGGCTCCAGCTCGGCGACAGCAGCGGCTCGGCCGAGCGCACGATGGTCTGCGGGCTGTAGCCATCGGAATCGGCCACCATCAGCGCATAGCGCATGTTGGCGCCACTGCCGCTGGCGGTGATGTAGGCGATGCGGGTCCAGAAGGCACCGCGCACGCCGGTGATCTTTTCGTAGATGGCATCGGCCATCTGGTGGGCGACGTCGCGCATGGCGCTGGAACGTGCGGTCATCGCCAGGCCGAGCATGCGCTCACCCTTGGCCACGTCGAACAGTTCGTACTCCACGCGGTAGGCGCCGGCACCGGCGTCCTGTACCCGGCCCACCACCAGGAAATCCTGTTTCAGCGCACGCCAGGTCGGGTATTGCACCTCGCTGCCACGGCTCGGACGCTCGGCGATCTGCGCTTCGGGCAGGTTGCGGAACTGGCCGGAACGATCCAGATCGGCGCGGACCACGGCGGCTACGTCGGTCTGCGGCGCACCTGCCGAGCCTTGATAGGCCATCGGCACAACGGCAATCGGGGTTGCCGATGCGTTGCCACCAATGATGTCGATTTCCAGTCCCTTCTGCTGCGCCATCGCCGCAAACGGCAGCAACAGGGCAGTGAGGGCAAGCAGCCAGCGAGGCATTTTCTTCATGGGACGCTCAACAGTACGGGCGAAGATAAAAAGGGATAGCAGCAGCAAGATGAATACTTTCGCAATCATGAACGAACTATTGCGTGAAATTTCCTCATCCGCCGTAAAACCACCCCGGTTAAAAGGTTTCCAGTGAAAACAAAACGCCGGAAGGAACCCGGTTGCTCAGCGATCCTGCGCCTCAAAGTTGAAGTTCAAGTTGCGCTGGAACACCGTTTCATAGCCGCGATAAGGCAGCGGCTGCGCACGCAGCACGGCGGCCTCCACTGAGCGCTTGCCAGCCTCGTCATACGGGCAGCCGGGAGCGAATTCGACACTGACCACTTCACCGCCGGGCAACTGACGGATGGTCAACCGGCAGCGCTGGCCGCGCGGAATCGAGTCCGGACGTATCCATTGATTGAGCACGGCCTGCTGGATCGCAGCAGCATACTTGGCAGTCAAGTCATTGCTGGTGCCGCCCTGCCCCGGCGACGGCGTGCTCGGCCCGCTGTTGCCGGTGCTGGTGGACGTGGCCTGCGCACGGGCGCGGGCATCGGCCACCTGGCGCAGGCGCTGCTCGGCCAGCTTGGCCTCGCGCTCAGCCTGCTCGCGCTTGCGGCGGATCTCGGCGATCTTCTGCTGGCGCTCCTGCTCGGCCTGGTTTTCATTGGCCTGGCGCTGCTGGTCGGCGATCTTCTTGCGATCCGCTTCTTCCTGCTGCTTGGCCAGGCGCAGTTTCTGCTCAGCCTCTTCCACGCGCTTGCGCTCGGTCAGGTCGATCTGCTCCTGGCGGCGCTTGGCTTCCTGCTCCTGCTTGGCCTTTTCCTGGGAAATGGCCAAGGCACTGACGCGATCCTGGTCGACCGTGTCCGGCTGGGCGATGCGCTCCTGGGCGTTGTGCTGCTGCGGTGTCGGTGCGTCCTGCGGCTTGGGCTCGGCGATGGGCTGCGGCGGCGGCACCGTGTCTTCCGGCACCGGCTCGGGCTGCGCCTCTTCAACCGGCTCGGGCAGATCCGGCAGTTTTTCCGAGGCACGCAAGGCCTGCCGCGCGGCCGAAGCCTCGGCGGCGGACAGCTGCATGTTGGCCTCAAGCGCCGGATCACCAGCGGCGGCTTCGGTGCTGCGCGAAGGCGACCACACCCAGGCAATGATGAAAATCGCCGCTACCAACAGGTGTACCAGCAGGGCCAATACGACCGGCAGGCCCCACTCGTTGCGGTTGTCGTGCGGCGGAGGCAGTGCGTCAGCGTGCATCGGTCGCCAGACCCACCTTTTCGATCTTCGCGGCCTTGATCACGTCCATGGCGTCCATGACCTTCTCATAGGCCACGCTCTTGTCGGCGGCCACGATCACGCGAAGCTCCTTGTCCTGCGAGGCCAGGGCGCTCAATTGCGCCTGCAGCGCGCCAGCGTCCATGGCTTGCGGGTCCTTGGCTTCGGGCAGCTTCAGGCTCATCTGGCCGTCGGCGCGTACCGAGACCACGATCGGGTCCTGCTTGCTTTCCAGCGCCTTGGCGGTGGAACTGGGCAGGTCGACCTCGAAACTAAGGGTCAGCAACGGCGCGGTCACCATGAAGATGATCAGCAGCACGAGCATCACGTCGATATACGGCACGACGTTGATCTCGGACTTGAGCTTGCGGCGCTTGCGGCGGGGAATGGCGGCGGTCATAGATGGGCTCCTGCGGTCAGAGGAAGGCGCGGGCGCACTTACTCGTCGCTGCCGCTCTGCTGGCGCTGCAGGATGGAGCTGAACTCCTCGGCGAAGGTTTCATAGCGCACCGACAGCCGCTCGACGCGGGTGGTGAAGCGGTTGTAGGCCCATACCGCCGGGATGGCCACGAACAGACCGATCGCGGTGGCGAACAGGGCTTCGGAAATACCCGGTGCAACCGAGGCGATACCGGCCTGTTCACCGCTGCTGATCATGTCGTGCATGGTCACCATGATGCCGAACACGGTACCGACCAGACCCACATATGGGGCGGTGGAGCCGATATTGGCCAGCAGTTCCAGGTTGCGCTCCAGCCCGTCCACTTCACGGGCATAGGTAGTACGCATGGCACGCTGCGCGCCTTCCAGCTGAGTGCGGCCATCAAAAGCGCGACGGCCCTGCAGACGCGAGTATTCGCGGAAACCTGCTTCGAAAATGGCTTCCAGACCATCGACCTGACGGTTGCGGTCGGTGGCCGAGGCGTACAGCTTGCCGAGATCAGCACCGGACCAGAAGCGGTTTTCGAAGTCGCTGGCCTCGTTGTCGGCGGCCTTGAACACACGGGCCTTGCGGAAAATGATCATCCAGCTGATGAACGAGCCGGCGAGCAGCAGCAGCACGATCAGCTTGACCGGGATACTGGCCTTGATCATCAGGTCCAGGTAGTTGATACCGCCGCCATGGCTGGCCTGCGCCACGGTCTGCGCGGCGGCGGCGCTGACGTCGGCCGGCAGGACCTCGGTCACGGTGGCCTGCAGGGCCAGAAGCAAAGCGATCATCCGATCTTCCTCAGTGTTGCTTAAGCGGGTTGTGTTTGAAGGGGTTTCAGTACTGCGTAAAGCGTGTCATCAAGCGCCTGCGGACGGAAATCGCGGGCACCGACGGCGGCTAGGCGGACCTGCGCCGTCGCCAGCACCTGGTCATCGCGCATCACCGCCTGCGCCATCAGCAGGCTGGCCCGCCGGCATTGCAGCAGTTCCACCGTGGTGGTCAGCGCATCGTCGAGCTTGGCCGGCTTCAGGAAATCCAGGTTCATGGCGCGGACCACGAATACCTGGCCGTCACCGCAACGCATGGTTTCCTGACCATAGCCGAGGGCGCGCATCCATTCGGTCCTTGCCCTCTCCATGAAGGCCACGTAGCGGGCGTGGTACACCACGCCGCCAGCGTCGGTATCTTCCCAGTAAATGCGTGTCGGCCAACTGAACCGAGACTCATTCGTCATCGCGTTGCTCCGCGAACAGGTCTACTGGCGCCGGTGCAGCCTTGGGTTTGAGGCCCAGATGGCGGTAAGCCTTGTTGGTGGCCATGCGCCCGCGGGCGGTGCGCACCAGGAAGCCCTGCTGGATCAGGAACGGCTCGACCACGTCTTCCAGGGTGCCACGCTCCTCGGAGAGGGCTGCCGCCATCGACTCGACCCCGACCGGGCCGCCATCGAAATATTCCACCAGGGTACGCAGCATGCGCCGGTCCAGCTCGTCGAAACCTTCCGGATCGACCTTGAGCATCTGCATCGCGGCCTGAGCCACGTCCTGGTCGATATGCCCGGCCGCCTTGACCTGGGCGTAATCGCGCACGCGCCGCAGCAGCCGGTTGGCGATACGCGGGGTGCCGCGCGAACGGCGGGCGATCTCGCCAGCGCCTTCGGCACTGCAATCGATGCCGAGGATGGCCGCCGAACGCCGCACGATGCGGGTCAGTTCATCGGCCGAATAGAACTCCAGCCGCTGCACGATGCCGAACCGATCGCGCAGAGGCGCGGTCAGCAGGCCGGCGCGGGTGGTGGCGCCAATCAGGGTGAACGGCGGCAGATCCAGCTTGATCGAGCGGGCGGCCGGGCCGTCGCCGATCATGATGTCGATCTGGAAATCTTCCATCGCCGGGTACAGCACTTCCTCGACCACCGGCGAAAGGCGATGGATTTCGTCGATGAACAACACATCATGCGGCTGCAGATTGGTCAGCAGCGCGGCCAGATCACCGGCTTTTTCGATCACCGGGCCGGAGGTGACGCGCAGCGCCACGCCCAGTTCGTTGGCGATCACATGGCTCAGCGTGGTCTTGCCCAGCCCGGGCGGACCGAAGATCAGCACATGGTCCAGCGCCTCGCGGCGGGCCTTGGCGGCCTGGATATAAATATCCATCTGCTCACGCACCGGTGCCTGGCCGAGGTAATCGGCCAGAGTGCGCGGGCGAATGCTGGCGTCAGCGGCGTCATCCTCGCGGGTGGCGCCGGCGCCGATGATGCGGTCGTCAGTCATTTCGCAATTATGCGCCAAGCACGTCGCATCCGATCAGATTTCCACCTGCGCGCCCAATTCCACCAGCCGGTTGCCCGGTATGCGGAAGAAGCCGGTGGCAGGCGCCGCGTTGCGATGCATGAAGGCGAACAGCTTGTCGCGCCAGATCGGCATGCCACGGTTGGCGCTGGCCACGATGGTCTCGCGGCTGGCGAAGAAGGTGGTATCCATCGGGTCGAAATAGATGCCGCCATGGTCGCAGGAGCGCATCAGTGCCAGTGGAATATCCGGGCTTTCCATGAAGCCATAGCGCACGTAGACGCGATAGAACTCATCGCCCACCGAATCGATGCGCAGGCGCTGGCCCTCGGCCGCGTACGGCATCGGCAGGGTTTCCACGTGCAGGAACACATTGCGCTCGTGCAGCACCTTGTTGTGCTTGAGGTTGTGCATCAGCGCATGCGGGACCACGGTCGGGTCGGCAGTCAGGAACACCGCCGTGCCCGGTACCCGCACTGGCGGTGCCAGCATCAGGCCCGGCAAGAATGTGTCCAGACGGATACCGTCCTTGCGGATCTCATCACGCAACAGCTCACGACCACGCCGCCAGGTACGCATCATCGTGAACAACACCAGGCCCAGCACCAGCGGGAACCAGGCGCCCTGCAGCAGCTTGGCGCCATTGGCGATCACGAAGCCCAGGTCGATGAAAAGGAAGACCACGCACAAGGCGACGATGGCGTGGCGCGCACGCGGCCACAGCACGCGGGCGACGAGCGCCAGCAACATGGTGTCGATCAGCATCGTGCCCGACACCGAAATGCCGTAAGCCACCGCCAAGTTGCTGGAGCTGCGGAATGCCAGCACCAGCCCGAACACCATCACTGCCAGACCCCAGTTGATGCCCGGGATATAGATCTGGCCGATGGTGTCGTGCGAGGTATGCAGGATGCGCATGCGCGGGATGTAACCCAACTGCATGGCTTGTCGCGATACCGAGAACGCACCGGTGATCACCGACTGGCTGGCGATCACCGCCGCCATTGTTGCCAGCAGGATCATCGGGATCAGCGCCCATTCCGGCACCGCCTCGAAGAACGGATTGGCGACCGCGTCCGGGCGCTGCAGCACCAGAGCGCCCTGACCCAGGTAGTTGAGCACCAGACACGGCAATACGAAGAAATACCAGGCATGGCGGATAGGCGGCGCACCGAAATGGCCCATATCCGCATACAGCGCCTCACCACCGGTCACCGCCAGCACCACCGCGCCGAGGATGAAGAGGCCGTGCCAGCCATGTTCCATGAAGAAGCGCGCCGCCCACAGCGGATTGAAGGCCTTGAGCACTTCCGGCGCGGCAATCACGTTCCAGATGCCGATTGCCGCCAGCGACAGGAACCAGATGGTCATCACCGGCCCGAACACCTTGCCCACCTTTTCGGTGCCAAAGCGCTGCGCGGCGAACACCGCCGCCAGCACCACCAGGGTGATCGGCACCACGAAATGACCCAGCCCCGGTGCCGCGACTTCCAGGCCCTCAACCGCACCCAGCACCGAGATCGCCGGAGTGATCACGCCGTCGCCGAAGAACAGCGAGGCGCCGAAAATACCGAGGATGCCGACCACATAGGCCGAGCGTGAGCCGTTGCGCAGGGTGCGCTGGGCCAGCGCCATCAAGGCCATGATGCCGCCCTCGCCGTCATTGTCGGCGCGCATGATGATGGTCACGTACTTGAGCGTGACCACCATGTTCAGGGCCCAGAACGCCAGCGACAGCACGCCCAGCACAGTGTCGTGGTCGCTGTTGAGCCCGTAATGCGGCGAGAACGCCTCCTTCAAGGTGTACAGCGGGCTGGTGCCGATATCGCCGAACACCACCCCAATGGCGCCGACGACCAGCGCCATGCCGCCGGCAGCGCCGCCACCGTGACCGTGGCCATGGCCTTGAGTAGAAGAATCAGACGTGGAAGGAGCGTGGGACATGGCGATCTCAGGTTGGCGTCATGCTGCCGAAAGGGTTAACGCAGCGCCGCTTGCAGCGCTTTACGGATGACCGTGGCGACATCATCGCCCTCAGCGCCGGCATCGCGCGCCATCTTGGCCGCCTCTGCCGGTTTATAGCCCAGTTGCTGCAACGCCACTGTCGCCTCGGACACTGCATCGTTGCCAAGCGCGCCGGCAATCGGTGCACCGCCACCGGTGAAATTGGCTGCGCGGTCACGCAGTTCGACCACCATACGCTCGGCGGTCTTCTTGCCTATACCGGGGATGCGGGTCAGCGCGGTGACATCGCCGGTCTGGATCAGCCGCGCGAACTCATCCACGCTGGCCCCGGACAGCACCGCCAAAGCGATCTTGGCGCCAATACCCGTCACCTTCTGCACATCGCGGAACAGCCGTCGCTCGCCCTCACGCAGGAAGCCATACAGCGAGACGCTGTCTTCCTTCTGCGCGTAATGGGTGAACAGGATCACTTCGCGACCGACATCAGGCAGGTCATAGAAAGTGCTCATCGGCGCCTCCAGCTCATAGCCGACGCCATTGACGTCGATCACCAGCCACGGCGGGGCCTTATGGGCAAGGATGCCGCGCAGTCGACCAATCATGGGGTTGCCCTCTGGGCAGGGGAATGGGAAACGGGGAATGGGGAATCGGCAAGCGACTCCCGGCGCGCGCTTACAAACGTGTGCGCACCCGGCTTTGTCTCGCCTTTGCTGATGCCTTTCCCATTCTCCATTCCCGACTCCCTATTCCCGATCATTTCCGACTCCAAGCCTGGCGCACATCCACTCCCAGCCGGTTGGCTGTGGCGCGGACATGCGCATGGGTTATTGCCACCGCCAGTGCATCGGCGGCGTCTGCCTGTAATTTGCCCTGCAGGTTCAGCATCAAACCCACCATATGCTGCACCTGCTGCTTTTCCGCACCGCCGCGGCCGACCACGGCCAGCTTGATCTCGGTGGCCGCGTACTCGCTGACCGGCAGGTCGCGCATCACCACCGCGCACACTGCCGCGCCACGCGCCTGACCCAACTTCAAGGCCGAATCGGCATTTTTGGCCATGAATACCTTTTCGATCGCCACTTCCTGCGGCTGGAATTCCTCGATCAAGGCATGCAGCCCATGCGCCAGCAACCGCAGCCGCTGCGGAAAATCCGCCGCACCCAGCAGCACCAGCGGCGCGTGATGGACGTGACGGGCACGGCCATTGGCGTCGATGTCGATGATGCCAACGCCGGTGCGCTGCGAGCCAGGGTCTATGCCAAGGATGCGGGTCATTGCGCCTCTACCAGTAAAAAACGGCGCCCAGCATGGCCGGACGCCGTCTCACCCGGTGGGACCGGGCGGGCCGTCAGGCCTGCTCCAGCCCAGCCTGATCAACGTTGGAATACACGTCCTGCACATCGTCCAGGTCTTCGAGCATATCCAGCAGCTTCTTCACCTGCACGGCGGTGTCGGCATCGACGGCGACGTCGTTGTCGGCACGGAAGGTGATTTCGCTGTGGTCCGGCACCAGCTTGGCGGCGGCCATCGCGTCCTTCACCGACTGGAAGGCTTCCGGTGCGGTGATGACATCGATCGAGCCATCCTCCGGATAGACCGCGATATCGTCGGCACCGGCCTCGATCGCCGCCTCGGTGATGGTTTCCTCATCCGCACCGGGGGCGAAGCTCAGCACGCCCAGACGCTTGAACATGAACGACACCGAGCCTTCGGTGCCCATATTGCCGCCGCACTTGCTGAAGGCATGGCGCACGTCAGCCACGGTACGCACACGGTTGTCGGTCAGGCAGTCGACGATCACGGCGATGCCGCCCGGGGCATAGCCCTCGTAGCGCACCTCTTCGTACTCGACGCCTTCCAGCTCACCGGTGGCCTTCTTGATCGCGCGCTCGATGACATCCTTGGTCATGTTCGCGCTCAAGGCCTTGTCCATCGCGGTGCGCAGACGTGGGTTGTTGTTTGGGTCGCCTCCACCACCGCGAGCAGCAACGCTGATCTCCCGGATGATTTTGGTGAAAATCTTGCCGCGCTTCGCGTCATTCGCGTTTTTGCGACCTTCGATGGAAGGACCTCGACCCATGGGAATACCGTACATCTGTCAGGAACAGGACGGTAATTCTACCTGATCCCCCGCCCAGCCCCCGTCATCAGCCGGTTGCGGCGGCAACCGTCGGAAAGCGCCCCTGGCGCAGGAAGCCGGCGGTCAGCATGGCCACCTCCGGCGACAGCACCAGCCCACTATGGCTGACCGGCACCACGCAATGGTCGGCCAGTCCCGGCAAACGGGTTTCGGCCAGGCCCACGGTGCCGTCGGATTCGCCATCCAGCGCGCCCATCATCGCCCCCAGCCCGTGCGCCACCGAACCAGCGATCAGACCGACCTCGGCCTGGCCCTGCCAGTCCGGCAGACCGTGCAACAACAGGTCACTGCTACGCCCCAAGGCCGCCGACCAGCCATGCTCGGCCATCGAACGGGCAGTACCACTGCCGCATAGCGGTGAGCCCAGGCAGACCACCCGCGGCACTTCCAGCGCAGGCGCTTGCCGCAGTGTCTCCAGCGCGACCAGCCCACCAAGGCTGTGCCCGACCAACGACACCGGCCCGCCCGCGCGCAGGCGCTGTACCAGCTGCGGCACTGCCTGCTCGGGCCCACCAAACACGCTGGCGTAGCCAAATGTATCCACCGCAAAGCCCTGCGTGCGCAGGCGCCAAGCCAACGGCAACAGCCATGAACGGGTGTTCCAGATGCCGTGCAGGATCAGCACACGGGGACGCGGGGAGTTCTGCCAGGACATGTACGCAGTTTCCGTCATCGGCCCTGCCCACCACAACGGGCAGTGACACTGCTCTTTAGTCGAAGTTGTAATCCAGCTGCAGCGCCAATTGCCGCCCTACGGCGCTGTAGACCTCGTCGTAGTAGTAAGGAAATTCGTCATTGCTGCTGTCATGCGGTGGCGCCGTATTGAAAAGATTGTTGATGAACAATGTCGCCGTTGCGCGCTCGCTGATCCGCTTGCCGACATTCGCGTTCCACACCAGCAGCGGCTCTATCCGGCCTTGGCCATCGACACGCCGCAGGCGGCCATAACGGATGCCGAACAGGTTGGCTGACCACCCATCCTGCCCCTGCCAGCCCAGGCTGGCACGCAGGTTGCTGCGAAACGCCAGGTTCTCTCCTGACTCCCTCTGCGCCTGACGCCACTCCTCGTGCAAGGTGCCCGGCGAGCGCACCCGGCGCTGGACCCAGAAAGTGTGCGTCCAGGCCGTGTGCAAGCTGAAATCACCAATGTCGCTACTGAAGCGCCAATCCAGCACCGCGTCGATACCGCGGATGCGCTGCTCGGACTGGTTGGCCGCCGTCGACTCGACCATGACAATGCGACCATCACCCTGCTCGCCGCTACGCACTACCCGCGAGCGTGCCTTGCGACACTCCCAGGAGCGTGGATCCACCGTGCTCGGGCGCCCATCCGGGCGCAGGCCGGTGGCGCACTCGGCTTCATCACGCAATAGCAGCGCCGGCGAGATGCGGCCAATGCCGCCTTCATTGCTGACATCCCAATAGTCCGCGCTGATCGACAATGCATCGCTGGCATCCCAGACAACACCCACCGTGGTCGAGCTGCCGGTCTCCGCGCCCAGCTCAGGGTTGCGATAGGTCCGGGTCAGAAACTCCGATTCATAACCAGCGCAGCCGGGATTGGCACCGGCAACGATGCAGCGCCTTGCATCAATGGCAGTGCCAAAACTACCGCCGCCATCGGTGAACACCCAATGCATGTCCGGCATCTTGAAGCTGGTGGCGTGGCTGGCACGCAACAGCAGGTTGTGTGCCGGTCTCCATTCCAGCCCCGCACTCCAGGTACGCGCGGTGGCGACTGCGACCGCGTCGTCGTACCTGTCCACGCGGCCAGCCAGACTGCCCTTGATCGCCGTCGTCAGCGGAACGCTCAGCTCTGCCCCCAGCGCGTAGCGATCGCGCGTCCCTTCACCCACGCTGCCGGTGAGGTTGTAGGTGTCCATCTGCAGGGGCAGCACCGATGGCGTGTTGCGCAGCCGGTAGTGCTGTCGACTGGCCTCCGCCACCAGCGCCATTGCCAGGCTGCCCGCAGGCAAATCGGCAATCCCACCGGAAACAACATAGGACGCCTCATCCACCCGGGTCAGCGCATCGTAGTGCACGTTGCCCGACATGGCCGCGTATTCGTCAGGCGTGATCGGCCGATACCAATGCTGCAGGTTCAATGGCTGGATGATGACGCCATCATTGGTCACCCCGGTTGCTGGACCAAAGAAGAAGGCATTGACCTTGTCGCCGAGCAAACGACGCCGATCACGCTGCACACGATAGTCCGAACGGCTGGCAGCCAGACTCCAGTCCAGGCGCTGCCCGTAACGTCCTTGCAGACCCAATGCCAGATCCCACATCCGCTCGCGGTAGTGATCGTTCAGCGCATCCAGCCCGCCTACTTCCTGCGGGGTAAGCACACGCAGTGGCGCGAGGTAGCCGAAGCGCGGATCGTAGATCTGGTTGACCTTGCCGGTACTGGCCGAATGCGGCCCGGTGATGGTCTCAAAGCCGCTGACCAGTTCGCTGCGCGCGCTCCACAACTGCAGACTCCCCCATGCCTGCGTGCGGGGTGACAGGGTCCACTGTGCGCGTAGTTGGCCAGACACCTCCTGCACGCCATCCATCAACGACGTATAGCCAGCGTTGCGCCAGGTTCCGCAGCCATGCCCCTGCAGCGCTGATGACCCAGTTGCAGGCGCGTCGAAATCCCAGTCGACAAACTCGCCCTGCCAACGCGCACAGACATCGCGCGGCAGCGCCACCAGCGTTTGAGCTGCGCCAACGGCGCGCACAAAACCAAGCCCGAGCTCGGGATTCAACGGCGCGCTGGCATTGCCGCCGTCACGTTGCAGATCGCGCTGCGCGCCGCGCAACATTTCGGCAGCCGAATATTGCACGGCGTAACTCAGCCCCCAGTTCTCGCCGCCGTGCCCGGCTGACCACTGCAGATCAAAACGGTCGCCACCGCCTTGGCTGCTGGTGCCGGTGCGCAACCGCACCTGCGAACCACTGCGCGGTTGCCTGAGCACGATATTGACCACCCCGGCAATCGCATCGGCACCGTAGATGGCAGAGGCGCCACCGGTCATCAATTCGACCCGCTCAACACTGGCCAAGGGAATGCTGCCCAGACTCTGGAAATTGCTGCGGCCGTTCGAGGGAAACGGGTAGTCCGGCAAACGCCGGCCATCGATCAGAATCAGCGCCCTGCCCGGGCCCAGACCGCGCAGGTTCAAGGGCTGCGCATTGGCCGAAAAGCGCCCCCGCCCCCCCTGCGATTCGGCGCCATAGTCGCTCAGGCCATTCACGGCCAGCGCGTCGGTCAAACTGAAGTAGCCATCGCGCTGCATCTGCTCGGCGCTGATGACGGTCACCGGTGCGGCGCCTTCAAACTCGCTGCGACGTATCCGTGAACCGGTGACCTGCAGAGAGGCCATCGAGCTTGCCACTGCGGGCATCGCCACCGGCTGCGCTGGCTTGGGCGTCGCGGCGACAGCAGCCGTTGCTGCCGGGACAATGGTGATGACCCCGCTGCTGGTCAGCCGATAGCTCAGGCCGCTGCCGGCGAGCAGCTGCTGCAGGGCCTGGGCGACGCTGTAGCGTCCGTTCAACGCAGGCGCGGTCTTGCCACCCAGCATCTGCGGCGCCATCAATATCTGCAGGCCAGAAGTGGACGCCAACTGGCTCAACGCCTCTTGCAAGGGCTGCCGTGGCTGGCTGTAACTGCGGGTCACGGTACTGATCTGTGCCCAAGCAGGCGCGGTCGACAAAGCCAGGCACAGCATCAGCCAGCGCAGCACGCCACGCCCGCGGCCCCACACCCACTGATTTGCGCGACCTGCGCTGGCAATCATCCCCTCTCCCAGTGACAACCGGACTGGCACCAAGCCGGCAACCCCTGTACAGACGCAGCAAGCGCCAAATCCCTCATCTGGCAGAATCACTGGCACTAGCCCAAGCTGCGCGTGTCGCCTCAGACTGTCAACGCCTGCCAATGACCGCCGCCCTGCCGCCCGTTCAGTCTCCACCCGACAGCCTCCGGGACGCGGGCGCCATGGCGCAACAGTACCGCCCACGCCTGATGCGCTACTTCAGGAACCACCTGGGTACGATTGAAGACGCGGAAGATCTCACCCAGGAAACCCTGGTGCGGATGATGCGCGATCCGCAGGCAGACAAAGTCAACAACATCGAAGCCTATTTGATGACGATTGCTGGCAACCTGCTGCGCGATCGCTACCGTCGCGACCGTACCCGCCATGCTGGCCAACATGTACCCATCGATGAAAACACCGAAGGCTGGCCCACCGAAACGGTATGTGGCGAGCGCGTTTACCAGGACCGCGAGCGTCTGCAGACGTTCTTGAAGGTACTGGATGATCTACCACCACGTTGCCAGCAGGTATTCCTATTGCATCGCTATGAAGGCCTGACCTATGGCGCCATCGCCAGTCAATTGGGCATCAGCGTCAGTGCTGTCGAAAAACAAATGATGCGTGCCCTGCTCCACTTCGGCACGCGTTTGGAGCAACCATGAAAGAAAGCAGACTTGAAGTCGTTGCAGACGCCGATCCGATCCGCACCCAGGCGGCGGCGTGGTTGGCGCGCCTGCACGCCGATGAATTGAGCGAGCAGGAAGAGGCCGAGCACCAGATCTGGCTGGATGCCGATCCAGCACATCGGCTTGCCTACGAGCAGGTCGAGCGGATGTGGACGATGCTGAGCGATTTTTCAGCCACGCCCGACATCAGCCAGCGCCTGGCGGCGATTCCCGCAGCAGCTGCGGAGCAAACCAGACCGCAACTGCAGCGCAGACCGCGCCGTCTGCAATGGCTGGCGGCCTGCGCAGCGGCGCTGACCGCGGTGGTCATTGGTTGGCAGGTGTTTGCACCGCCACCCACAAGCGAACAGCGCTATGCCAGCGCGATCGGCGAGCAGCGCAGCATCACCCTCGACGATGGCACGCAGGTTGATCTGGATACCGGCACCGCGCTGCGCGTGCGTTACAGCAAGCAGCAACGTCGCATTGAGCTGGACCAGGGCCGTGCCTTCTTCAAGGTCGCAGCCGACAGCGCGCGCCCGCTGACCGTGGATACAGCACAGGGCAGCGTGCGTGCGGTAGGCACCCAGTTCGAGGTGTATCGCCTGGATAATGGCCTCGATGTAGCCCTGTTCGAAGGCAAGGTACAGCTACGCGCCGCCGCCGACGACAGCGCCGCAGCCGTGGCCACACTCAGTCCCGGGCAGCGCGCGCGCATGACCCCCGGCAAGGCGCCACAGATACAGAACTTCCAGGGTGGTACCGCACCGGCCTGGATCGACGGCCAGCTGGTGTTTGAAAACCTGCCATTGCGGGCAGCGATAGCAGAGTTCAACCGCTACGGCGGCAGCCCGTTGCGGGTCGACGATGCGGCGCTGGGCGAACTGCGTGTATCCGGCGTGTTCCGCAGCAATGACAGCAGCGGCTTTGTTGAAGCCTTGAACGCCCTGCACAAGATCTCCGCACATACCAACGCCGCAGGCGAGACCGAGCTCAGCCGCTGACAAACACGCGCCGCAGACCTCCTGCGGCGCGCGTTGGCAACTCAGAGCGGCTGCAGCAAAGCCTGCCTGATCCGCTCGCGCTCCAGCAGCTGCACGTCCAGCAAGGCCTTGAGCCGATGGTTTTCTTTCTCCAGATGACGCAACTGCTGTACATGCAGGCTGCGCGTGCCGCCACTGGCTCGCCGCAGCAGCGCATACGAGGCCTCACTGAAACCACGCTTTCTGCACAGCTCCCGCAGGCTCGCGGCAGTACCAATTTCAAGCAGGAAGTCGATCACCTGCGCCTCGTCAAAGCGTTTCCTCATGCCTGCATAGACGCAGCAGCACGGAAGAACCACAGCAACGCAGCCATGGCTCTATTTGTAGGAGCGGCGTAAGCCGCGAAGCAGACCTCGCCAGCAGGCCCCAGAAGACCTCCTCACAGGAAGCCCCTCCTCCATTCCACCTGCAGACCAACCCAACCCAGCTGAATCAGCCAGCAAGTCGCCGCAGAATGAACTCGTTGTCGCGCACGCTGCCAACCGGGAACTCATAGGCACCAACCTGCTCGAAGCCATGCCGTGCGTAGAAACGCTGCGCGCCGAAGTTCTCCGACCACACGCCAATCCACAACGTGCGCCCCGGGGTCTGCAGCCACTGCAGGGCCGCCGCGAACAGCTGCCCACCCTGACCGCCACCTTGATGTTGGCGCAGCACGTACAGACGTTTCAATTCACCGTCGCCAGCCGCTGCATCCGCATGCGGCAAGCCACAGGGACCAGCAAAAGCGAAGCCGATGGCCTCACCTTCCACTTCCAGCAACCACGCCGCGTAGTCACCGGACTGCAGCTGTTGCCGCTGCAGCTCGACCGGATAGGCCGTGGCCAGGTAATCGGCCAGGTCCTGCGGCGGATACAGATGGCCGAACGTCTCCACGAAGGTACGCTCGGCCAGCGTGCACAGCACGCCAGCATCATCGGGCGTAGCGCGACGGATGCTGGCGTCAGCTGCCAAGGCTCAGGCCTTGTCGGCGCGCGGACGCACCTGCACGTGCACTTCAGCCAGCTGCGCGTCGGCGATCGGCGACGGCGCATCGGTCATCAGGCACTGTGCACCGGTGGTCTTCGGGAACGGGATCACGTCGCGGATCGACTCGGTACCAGCCATCAGCGCGGCAATGCGGTCGATACCGAAGGCGATACCACCGTGCGGCGGGGCGCCGTAGTTCAGCGCATCCAGCAGGAAGCCGAACTTGGCACGGGCTTCTTCAGCATCAATGCCGAGCAGCTCGAACACCGCGCTCTGCATTTCCGGGCGATGGATACGGATCGAACCACCGCCGATTTCGTTGCCGTTGAGCACCATGTCGTAACCGCGCGACACCGCGGTCTTGGCATGCGCACGCAGGTCCGCCACATCGTCCACCGCCGGTGCGGTGAAGGGGTGATGCAGGGCAACGTAGCGCTGCGCCTCTTCGTCCCACTCGAACATCGGGAAGTCGGTGACCCACAGCGGTGCCCAGGTGTTGGCGACCAGGCCGAAGTCCTTGCCGGCCTTCAAACGCAGCGCGCCCATGAAGTCGGAGACCTTGTTGTAACCGCCGGCACCAAAGAACACGATGTCACCATTGCCGGCACCAATGTGCTTGAGCAGTGCAGCGAAGGCGTCTTCGGCGAAGAACTTCTGGATCGGCGAGCTGACCTCGCCGTTCTCGGCGATCTTGATGTAGGCCAGACCCTTGGCGCCGTACTTGGCGGCATGGGCAGCGTACTCGTCGATCTGCTTGCGGCTGAGCGTGGCACCACCGGGAATGCGCAGCGCGGCCACGCGGCCGTCGGCATCATTGGCAGCGGCGGTGAACACCGGGAATTCGCTGGTCTTGACCAGTTCGGCCACGTCCACCAGCTCCAGCGCGATGCGCAGGTCCGGCTTGTCCGAACCGTAGCGACGCATCGCCTCGGCCCAGGTCATGCGCGGGAACTGTGCAGCCAGTTCCACGTCTACCACTTCCTTGAAGATGGAGCGGATCATGCCTTCGACGAAGTCCTGGATGTCGCTCTCGCGGACGAAGGCGAACTCCATGTCCAACTGGGTGAATTCCAGCTGGCGGTCGGCACGCAGCGCTTCATCGCGGAAGCAGCGCGCAACCTGGTAGTAGCGGTCGAAGCCGGCCACCATCAGGATCTGCTTGAACAGCTGCGGGCTCTGCGGCAGGGCGTAGAACTCGCCCGGATGCATGCGTGCCGGCACCAGGAAGTCGCGCGCGCCTTCCGGGGTGGCCTTGGTCAGGATCGGGGTTTCGATGTCCTGGAAGCCGCGCTCGTCCAGATGACGGCGCAGCGCCTGCACCAGCTTGATGCGGGTGCGCTGCATGCGCTGCATTTCCGGACGGCGCAGGTCCAGGTAACGGTACTTCAGGCGGGTTTCTTCGCCCGGGTTCTCGTGCGCATGGAACGGCAGCGGCGCGGCCTTGTTGAGGATGCTGATGCGGGTGGCGATCACTTCCACCTTGCCGCTGCGGATCTTGTCGTTGACCGCATGACGCGCGCGCACCACGCCTTCGACCTGCAGCACATCCTCGTAACCGAGGCTGGCGGCGACGGCGAAGACCTCGGCGTTGTCCGGTTCAACGGTGACCTGGACGATGCCTTCGTGGTCGCGCAGGTCGATGAAGCAGACGCCGCCGAGGTTACGGGCAACGTCGGTCCAGCCGGCGAGGGTCACGGTTTGGCCGATCAGGGTCTCGTCGACCAGGCCGCAGAAATGGGTACGCATGGAAAGCTCCGCAGGGGGCCCGGCACGAAACGGTGCCGGGTAGCCCCGTATTTTGGCGCTCAGCGGGGGTTGGAGCAAATCCGCCCCATCAGTCACGCCGCCTTAAGCGGGATTGCGCCTATAGTTCCGCGTCCAAACCTGAACAGGGAAGCCACCATGAACCGTCACCTCCTGCTTGCAGGCCTGGCTTCCCTGTTGGGGCTGGCCATGAGCGCGTCCCCCGCAGCAGCCCAATCCGGCTACCCGGGCGGCAACCAGAATGGTCCGATCCGGTGCGAAAGCGTAGATCAGCGCCAGCGTGTCTGTGCCACCGGCTGGCGCAGCGCCGTGCTGACCCGGCAGCTGTCCAAGGCCCAATGTACCGAGGGTCGCAGCTGGGGCAGCAGCAACGGCAATGTATGGGTCAGCAACGGCTGCCGCGCTGAATTCAGCGAGGGCCGCGGCGGCTGGGGCGGTGGCCAGGGCGGCTGGAACGGCAATGGCAACGGCAACGGCAACCGCACCATCCGCTGCGACAGCAACAACAACCGCCAGCAGGTCTGCAACACCGGCTGGCGCAGTGCGGTGCTGGTCCGCCAGGTCTCCGATACCCGCTGCACCGAGGGTCGCAACTGGGGCAGCAACAACGGCAGCGTCTGGGTCAGCGGCGGCTGCCGCGCCGAGTTTGCCGAAGGCCGCGGTGGCGGTGGTGGCTGGGGCGGCGGCCCGGGCAACGGCAACCAGACCATCCGCTGCGACAGCAACAGCAACCGCCATGTGGTCTGCAATACCGGCTGGCGCAGCGCGGTGCTGGTGCGTCAGGTTTCCGATACGCGCTGCGTGGAAGGCCGCAACTGGGGCAGCAGCAATGGCGCGGTCTGGGTCAACGGCGGCTGCCGTGGCGAGTTCGCCGAAGGCCGTGGCGGTGGCAATGGCGGCGGCTGGGGTGGCAACAACTACTTCGTGGATTGCCATAGCAACAGCAACCGCTTGAACACCTGCGCCTGGGATCGCCGCCAGGGCCGACCAGTCATCGTCCAGCAGGCCTCCGACACGCGCTGCGTGGAAGGCCGCAACTGGGGCTTCAACGGCGACAGCATCTGGGTCAACGGCGGCTGCCGTGCCCGTTTCGGCCGACGCTGAGTCTCAAGCCATGTGGATCAGAGGGCGCCGGCAACGGCGCCCTTTGCATTTCACGCCTCGCTGCCCCACGGCGCTGGCGGCAGCGCCACCGGCACGCTCAGGTCGAACTCCACCTGGAACAGACGCCCATCCGGACGCGCCAGCTCGTAGACGAAACGCTTGCCCGGCACCAGCTCCATCGCCCAGGTATTGCGCAGCGAGGCAGTCATGCCATTTGCAGTGAACATCGCCACCGATTCGGCATCGACCGGAAACTCCTGCCGCCCTGCACTGCCGGCCTGCGCGGTATCGCCGCCGTACATGGTCACTGCATCCGGGCTGCCATCTGCATGACGGTGGTCGTGCTTCAAGCGCAGACCACCATCCGTGCGGCTGATCACCCAGGTCCGCGAATGGTCCTCACCCACATGGAACGGCACCCGCAACTCCTGCTGCGGGCTGTCACAGCCGCGCACATGCATCACCAGGGTCTTGCCATCGAACGGGTCCGGCGCGCTGGATTGCGGCTGATTGGCGATGATGCGACCGGCAAAGGCCTGCCCGCAGTAGTGCGCCAGATCGGCGAGGAACCGGTCGGCCGGCGCGACTGCCGCCTTTGCTGCCGGCGCGGTGCTGGCGGCAATGGCCGTAACGGGAAGGGCAGCGGTTCCGGCCAAGGCCAAAATGCAGATCAGATTCGAGAAGGATGAGGTTTTCATGCCCCGATCCTCGCCCACCCGCGAACTCAAGGCAACGCGGCGCTGCCTTGAGTATCGCCACGCGCCGCCTGCAAGGCGCTGCGCCATTGCGCGGTCACCGCCGATTCCCTGCCATACAAGGGCTCGGAAGCAGCTACCGCAGCCTGCCAATGCTGCGCGGCTTCATTGCGGTTGCCGCGCTGCTCAGCCAGACGCGCGCGCAATACCTGTTGGCGTACCGCCGCGTAAGGGCTGCCGGCCAGCAGCGGTTGTACGGCATCCAGCGTTTGCGCCGCCGCATCCAACCGCTGCTTGGCAATCAGCCATTCGGCCCAACCCTGCTGCACACGGATGCCGTTGGCGCTGCTGGCAGGTATACGCGGCAGCCATAAATCATGCGCCCGCTGCAGCATGGCATCGCCCGCAGCGTCGCCTTGTCCGGCCAGCAACAGGCCGAGCTGCAACTCCAGATCCAGGGTATCCGGATGATCCCTACCAATGGCTGCGGTGCGTATTTCCAGGGCCTGACGATAATCGGCTTCGGCAGCGGCCATCTCGCCCTGCGCCTGCGCAAGCTGCGCAGCGGTTTCGGTCATGGCTGAATAGTTGTAACTGTCCTTGCCCAGCACCTCCGCCGACAGCCGCAGCGCGGTTTCCACGTACGGTCGTGCGCGCGCGTACTCGCCCTTGCGTATCAGCGCCAGCGCCAGCCGGTTGTTCTCGCTGACCACGTAGACGCTGCGTTGCCCGAAGATTTTCGGCGCACGTGCCAGGTTGGCCTCGAACGCGGCGATGGCCTCATCCAGATCGCCGCGATCCATCACCATCAAGGTGCGCTCGGTGTTGCTGGCCCAGTAGTCGTAGGACATTTCACCAAAGGTGCGCAGGAACATCGGCGTGGACTGGTCGAACGCTGCCGCCGATGCGACCAGGTCGCCTTTTCGCCGGTACATCATGCCCAGGTTGTCCAATGCCACACCGATGTACTGCTCGCGTTTTCCGGCCCGGTGGCGTTGCAGCGCCTGCTTGAACGCGGCTTCGGCATCGTCATAGCGTTGCTCGGACAACAACGACAGCCCCAATGAGTTGTAGGACTGGGCGACGCGGAAGCTGTCCGCCGGCCGCTTGCCCAGCAGCGCCAACGCCCGCCGCGCCAGCTTCGCGCCTTCCACACCGTTGCGATTGTTGGAGTAGCTGCCCGCCAACAGGTTGAACAGGCGCGCGGCCTCGTCCAGATTCTTGTTGCCACCAGCGGCGGCCAATGCCTCGGCAGCCTGCAACATCAGCGGGTCGGACCGTCGTAGATCGCCGGCATTGCGGTAGGCCAGGCCAATCACGCCTTTCAAGCGCGCCTGTACTTCCGGCGATGCATCCAGGTCCTTGTCGATACGCGACGCAGCCCTATCCAGCACCTCGCGTGCACTGATGTCCTCGCCGCCACGCACGCCTTTCTCACGCGGATCGGCCGCCTGGAACATCTCCACCAGGAAGCCGCTGACCTGTTCTGCGATTTTTGCCTCCCGCTCGGCTGCCTCCCGCTCCACCGCCAGACGCCACACAAACCAGGCTGCAAGCAGCAGCGCCAATAACAGCAGCGCCGCCCCCTTCCAATTGCGTCGCAACCAACGCCCACTGCGATACCAACGCCCGCCGTTTCGCGCCTGCACTGGCCGATGCTGCAAATAACACTGCAGGTCGGCGGCCATTGCCTCCACCGACGGATAGCGCTGCTCAGGTGGCAATGCGCCGGCGCGTACCACGATCGCATCGAGATCACCGCGCAGCGCGCGCAGCCAGCGGCAGTCGGCCTGAGCGACCCGACTGGGAGCAGCCACCGCAACCCCGCTGTCGCTTGCGCCGCGCCTGCCACCCTTGCCTGCCAGCAACTCGCTGAGCACCGCAGCCAGACTGAAGACATCGCTACTCACCCCCACTGCCAGCCCTGACTGCAGCTCCCGCGCGGCGTAGGCTGGAGTGAAGAACTGCGCACTCTGATCGCTCGCCTCGTCGCCCAACAGCCGCGACACGCCGAAGTCGAGCAGCACCGGCTCACCATCCTCTCGCACCAGGATATTGGAAGGCTTCAGATCGCAATGCAGTACCAACCGCGCATGTGCGGCCTGCACCGCGCTGCATACCTTCAGGAACAGCTGCAGGCGCTGGCGCAGATCCAGCTGCTGGCGCGCGCAGTAAACGTCCAGCGGCTCGCCACGCACGTACTCCATCACCAGATACGGATGCCCGCCCGGGGTAGTACCACCGTCGTAAAGGCGCGCGATATTCGGGTGCTGCAGGCTGGCAAGGATCCGTCGCTCGGCGGCCAGACGCTCAGCTACACGTGCACTGGGCTTGCCCTGCAGGACTTTTACCGCCACCTCCTGCGCATACAGGCCATCGGCACGCTCGGCGCGGAACACCATGCCCATGCCGCCACTGGCCAGCCGTTCGTACAGCCGCCAAGGCCCGACGACATCGCCTTCGCTCAGTTCAGAAGGAATCGCGGCGACGATCAACTGCTGCATTGGATCGAGGGCAAGACCGAGCTCACTGGTCTGCGCTTCGAGCAGCTCCAGTGTTTCGGCGATGACGGCTGGATCAGCGCTCAAGCGCGCAAGCTCACTCCGCCATTGCGACGGATGCAGTTCACACACTGCGTCAAACAGCTCGCGCACCTGTTGCCAGCTATCCCGGTCCACCAACACCCCCTGTGCCACCCGCCCGCTACATTGCGAAGCCGTGCCTGCCATGGGGATGATAAGCGCCGCTCAACGCTCCGGTACGTAAGAGTTGGGTGCTGATGACGGATCTGAAACCGCATCATCTGCATTACCCGCATCAGCCACAGTTTCTCTTACGACATTGGGATCGGCGGTTTCAGCACCCTCGTTGCTGAGCGGGTCCACATCCATCGGTCGCCGGAACACCAGCGACGGCAGCAGCGTGGTCAATGCGGCATACAACAGCAAGGCACCGAACAGCACCGGCGAGATCGCAAAACGCTCGCGCATGATTGCCGCCAATACCAGGGTGAAGATCAGCGTCGGCGACAACGCCAATGCCACCCGCAGACTGGTGCGGAAACTTTCGCCAAACAGCAAACGCCGTTGCAGCCAGATCACCGCGATGCGCAGCGGCAGCACCACCAGGGTGATCAACAGACCCAGGCCAAGAGCTTCAAAACTCAAGGCTTCGGCCGGCACCTTGGTGCCCGAGTTGAAGAAGTAGAACGGCACGAAGAAGGAAGAAAACAGACGCAAGGCATGCAGGTTCTCGTGCGATGCCAATGACGGCATGCGCTGCTGCAGCAGGCGCGCAACCAGCCCGGCGATGAACGCGCCAACCAGGTAGTACACACCCAGCCCATAGGTGATGTAGGCGGCCAGCATGCCAACCATCACCAGCAGCGAAAATTCCGAGCCCGGCGCATGTGGCGCCACCCAGCGGCCCAGCGCGATGAACAACAACGGCAGGCCCACCATCATCGCCAGCAAGGCCATGCTCGACAGCGCCATATGCACAGGATCGCCGGCCTGCAGCACCACGAACAAGGCGGCAAGCGCCAACAACTCGCCGGCAATGGCCTTGCTGCTGACCCAGAAACGCTCGGCATCATCCAGACCGAGCTGGGACAGTGAGTCCATGATGAAACCGGTGGAGGGCGTCAGCAGCGCCAGCGCCAGCAGGGCCGCCGCCTGCCACTGCAGGCCGGCGTAGTGCCATGCCAGCCAGGCCACGCCGGTCAGCGTGGCGCTACGGATCACCAGATGGGTCACCAGCGGCCACATGCCCTTGCGTAAATCGGCCAGATCCACTTCAAGCCCGGCAAACAGGAACAGCGAGGAAATGCCCAGCGTGGCGAGCAGGTTGACCACCGGATCATGCGAACCGTCACCCAGCCATAGCATCGCGGCGATGCCGAATACCAGACAGGTCAGCGGCGCCGGAATATTGAAACGCTGCAACGCGCGTGGGATCACCAGCAGCGCGAAGATCAACAACAGATAGATAACTTCCCTGCTCATGGCGCCTGTTTCCTGTGGACCGTTACGCGGGGTCGCGCCCACCGGTCACCGCCGCGCCAACGATGGAATCGTCAACACAGCCGGGCCCCAGCCAGCTCCCCAACCTGGCGCAGGATGCCATTCCTGCCGTCATCATCCAGTGCAGAACCCTGCAGGTAGCTGACCAGCAACCATGGCGTACCAGAGGCCAGCGGCCACAGCGCGGCGATATCGTTGGTGGTGTCGCTGCCGTTGCTGCCGGTCTTGTCGCCCACCCGCCAGCCACGTGGCAGGCCAGCGCGCAGGCGCGCGTCGCCGGTCTGGTTGTCGATCAGCCAGTCGGCCAGCTGCTGTCGCGATGCTTCGTTGAGCACGTCGCCCAGAAGGAAACGCTGCAGATTGCCGGCCATCGCCGCCGGGCTGGTGGTATCGCGCGGGTCACCGGCGGCAAAGCGGTTGAGCTCGGGCTCGTTGCGCGCACTCACGGTGACGCGATCGCCGTGCTCACGCAGGAAGGCGGTAAGCCCAGCCGGACCGCCGATCAGCGGCAGCAGCAGATTGGCTGCCGCGTTGTCGCTGACGATCATCGTCGCCCGGCATAGATCGCGCACGGTCATGCTTTTGCCGACGTGGCGCTCGGTGAACGGCGAATGGTCGATGATATCCGCCTGCTGCACCGGCACACGCTGGTCCAGCGACACCTGGCCTGCATCGACACGGTGCAGAACCGCTGCAGACAGCGGAAATTTGACCGTGCTGCACATCGGAAAGCGCTCGTCCATGCGATGCCCATAGCGGGCCCCGCTGGCCGGGTTCCAGAGGCAGACTCCCAGGCGACCGCCGCTGGCTTTCTCAAGTGCGGCGAAGTCGGCGTCACTGACTGCCGCCGGTGTTGGCGCCGCATTGGCGCTACCAGCACGTGCCCATGCGGCAGGGATCAATGCACTGGCCAAGGCGGTACCGCCAAGTGTGAGGAACTTACGACGAGCAAGCATTGAGACTCTCCTTGGGGCTGATCGGGCTGATCTTGCCAACCACTGCCGCCCCCGACCATCGCGAATAATCATCGCCTGCCATTAGTTAAATTTGCACCTCTTACGGAAATTCGACCACTAGACACGGAATAATGCCGCCGACCATCAAGTTTCGTCATGACTGCGCCATGATCCGACCCCAGCTGCCGCTCAACGCCCTGCGCGCCTTCGAAGCCGCCGCGCGCCATCTGAACTTCACTCGCGCCGCGTTGGAGCTTTGCGTCAGCCAGGCCGCGCTGAGTCACCAGATCCGTGGATTGGAGGACCGCCTGCAGGTCAGCCTGTTCCATCGGCTGCCGCGCGGTGTGGCGCTGACCGACGAGGGTGCGGCGCTGTATCCGGTGCTGACCGAGAGCTTCGACCGCATGGCGATCGCACTGGACCGCTTCACCGGCGGGCGCTTCCGTGAAGTGCTGACCGTGGGCGTAGTCGGCACCTTTGCCACCGGCTGGCTGCTGCCGCGCCTGCCCGAGTTCGAGGCAGCACATCCGGATATCGAGCTGCGTGTGCAGACCCACAACAACCGCATCGATCTGGCCGGCGAAGGATTGGATCTGGCGATCCGTTTTGGTGATGGTGACTGGCAGGGGCAGGATTGCACGCCGATCGTCGATACCCCGTTTGCGCCACTGTGCGCGCCGGCTGTGGCGCGGAAATTGAGGCAGCCACGTGATCTTGGCAACGTGCCGCTGCTGCGCTCCTATCGCAACGACGAATGGCCGCGTTGGTTGCAGCAAGCGGGTATCAGTGGCGTTGAAGCGCGTGGTGCGGTGTTTGATTCGTCGCTGACCTTGGCCAGTGCTGCGGCCGCAGGTGCTGGCGTGGCGCTGCTGCCGTTGCGCATGTTCGAACAGGACCTGGCCGAGGGCCGGCTGTTGCAGCCATTCGCGCAGACCTTGTCGTTGGGCAGGTATTGGCTGACGCGGCTGCGCTCGCGACAGGAGCGCGAGCCACTGCGGCGGTTCCGGCAGTGGTTGCAGGCGCAGGGCCAATTGGACCTGTAGCGCCGAGCCATGCTCGGCAAGCGCATCACCTGTAGTGCCGAGCCATGCTCGGCAGGAGAGTCACCGGTAAAGCCCCAGCCGTGCATGGCTCGGCTCTACAGTGGCATCGCTTCGCGGCCTGCGACGCTCAGTCCTCCAGCATCTCCATCCAGGTCGCTTCAGCCTGCTCCAGCTGCTGCGCCAGCACTTCACGCTCGCCGCCAAGCCTGGCCATCTTCGCCGCATCAGCGTAGTTGCCGGAATCGGCCAACTGCGCATCAAGTTCGGCCAGCGACGCACCCAGCTGCTCTACCTTCTTCTCGGCCGCTTCCAGCTTGTGCGGGTTGACCGGCTTCTTGTTCGAAGCCGGCTTGGCTGGAGCCACCTGTGCAACCGGTGCGGCGGCTGCCGGCTTTTCCTGGCGGTCACTCTTGGTGCGTGCACCCTGCGCACTGGCGCGGGTACGCAGCCACTGCGCGTACTCGTCCAGATCGCCGGCAAACGGCTCGACCACACCGTCGGCCACGCGCCAGAACGTATCGCAGACCAGACCGATCAGATGGCGGTCGTGCGAGACCATCACGATCGCGCCTTCAAACAGCGACAACGCTTCGGCCAGAGCCTCACGCATTTCCAGATCAAGGTGATTGGTCGGTTCGTCGAGCAGCAGCACGTTCGGCTGCTGCCAGGCGATCAGGGCCAGCGCCAGACGCGCACGCTCGCCACCGGAGAAACCATCCACGGTCTCGAATGCGCGATCACCCGGGAAGTTCCACTTGCCGAGGAAGTCGCGGAACGACTGGTTCACACCATCCGGGGCGATCTCACGGAAGTGATCCATCGGCGTCATGCCGGCATGCAGCGACTCCACCGTGTGCTGGGCGAAGTAACCAATCTGCAGGTCCGGGTGGGCCATGCGGTCACCGGCCAGCAACTCCAGGTCACCGACCAGCGATTTCACCAGCGTGGTCTTACCGGCGCCGTTCGGGCCAAGCAGGCCGACGCGCTGGCCGGCTTCCAGACCAAAGCCCACGTTGTCCAGGATCACCGCGTCCGGGCCGTAACCGGCGGTCACGTCGTTGAGGCGGATCAGCGAGAACGGCAGCTTGGCCGGCGGCGAGAACTCGATGCGGAACTCGCGCTCGGCACGCACCGCTTCGGTACCGGCCATCTTGGCCAGGCGCTTCATCCGGCTCTGCGCCTGGGTGGCCTTGCTGGCCTGCGCCTTGAAGCGGTCGATGAAGCTCTGCAGATGCGCGCGTTCGGCCTGCTCCTTCTCATGCGTGATCTGCTGCTGGCGCAGATGCTCGGCACGCTGACGTTCGAAGTCGGTGTAACCGCCCGGGTAGAGCTTGGCGGTGCCACTGTGCAGGTGCAGGGTATGCGTTGCAACGTTGTCGAGGAACTCGCGGTCATGCGAGATCAGCAGCAGCGTGCCCGGGTACTTCAGCAGCCATTGTTCCAGCCAGTACACGGCGTCCAGATCCAAGTGGTTGGTCGGTTCGTCGAGCAGCAGCAGGTCGCTGGGCATCATCAGCGCGCGGGCAAGGTTCAAGCGCGCACGCCAGCCACCGGAGAACGCCGCCACCGGTCGCTCATGCGTATCGGCCGGGAAGCCCAGGCCGTGCAGCAGTTTGCCTGCACGCGCTTCGGCGTCATAAGCGTTGAGCTCGGCCATCTTCTGGTGCGCGTTGGCGACCGCTTCCCAGTCCTCACGCGCGGCAGCGGCAGCTTCTTCCTGCAGCACCGCGGCGACCACGTCGTCACCGCCGAGCACATAGTCGATGGCGCGGTCGGCCAGCGCCGGGGTTTCCTGGGCAACGTCGGCAATGCGGATTTTACCGGGCAGCGACACGTCACCCTTGTCGGCTTCCAGTTCACCACGCACGGCGGCAAACAGGCTGGATTTACCTGCGCCATTACGGCCCACCACGCCTACGCGATAGCCGGCATGCAGGGTGAGGTCTACGTTGGACAACAGCAGGCGCTCGCCCCGGCGAAGGGCGAAATTACGAAGGGAAATCATGAATAGGTCCGTTATAACGAAAAGGAATGTGCATGTGAGCAGCATTCCTGCGACGCAATTCTAACGTTAACCAATACTTGACTCACCTCCTGTTATCGCACGCGCCTGAACGGCGTTGCCTGACAGGGAGCAAGTACTCGCATTGCCAAATCGCCTTTGCTGAACTGAAAAAGCTTTCAAAAGCAACAATTTAGCTGCGCCATCCGGTTTGACACGAGGTAAAAATTCCATTAATTCGTTAATGGCGCACCGCAACAGCCGCGAACCCCACGCGCCGCCGATGCCGCCACTCAATACCGGAGCTGCAACCTGATGAACCGCAAGTCCAGCACCCTCGCCGTCGCCATTGCCATCGCCCTTGGCGCCCCGGCCTTCCCCGCCCTGGCCCAGACCGCCGCCAATACCCTGGATACCGTGATCGTTACCGGTACCCGCGTGGCCGACCGCACCGTGGCCGAATCGCAGTCGCCGATCGACATCATCACCCCGGAGGCGCTGCAGGCCACCGGCACCGGCGAACTGGCCACCGCGCTGTCGCGCGCCCTACCCTCGCTGAACTTCCCGCGCCCGGCCTTGACCGACGGCACCAGCGGCATCCGCCCGGCGCAGCTGCGCGGCCTCTCGCCTGATCAGGTGCTGGTGCTGGTCAACGGCAAGCGTCGCCACACCTCGGCGATGATCAACGTCAACGGCAGCATCGGCCGCGGTTCTTCCGCAGTGGATATCAATGCCATTCCGATCGCCGCCATCGAGCGCGTGGAAGTGCTGCGCGACGGCGCATCGGCCCAATACGGCTCCGACGCCATCGCCGGCGTGGTCAACATCGTGCTCAAAGGCAGCGGCAAGGGCGGCAGCTTGGCCGTGGATTACGGTCAGTATTCGGCCGGTGATGGCAACAAGTACCAGCTCTCCGGCGACACCGGCGTCAGCTTCGCCGATGGCCGTGGCAGCGTGCATTTCGCCGGCCAGGTCAGCCAGCAGGACGAAAGCAACCGCGCCGGTCCTTACCGCGGCACCGCGCCGAACACCGGCAACTTCCCGTCCATCGGTGAAAAGACCTTCGTGGTCGGCGACCCGCGCGTGGATGCCACCGCTGCCTCGGTCAATGCCAGCTTCAACTTCAGCGACAGCATCAGCGCCTACGCCAGCGCGTTGCTGAGCAACCGCGACATCACCTCGTTCGCGTTCTACCGTTCGCCCAACCACAGCGGCCAGACCGCGCTGTTGGCAAAGGTATATCCGGACGGCTACGTGCCGCAGATCAACCAGTACTCCAAGGATCGCTCGCTGCTGGCCGGCGTCAAGGGCAATACCGAGAGCGGCTGGACCTGGGACGTCAGCCTCAACCACGGTGAGAACACCCTGGATTTCCACACCCGCAACAGCATCAACTACAGCCTGGGCGTGAACAGCCCCAGCTCGTTCTACGACGGCACGCTGAAGTACCAGCAGGACATCTTCAACGCCGACCTCACCAAGTCGCTGGATTGGGGCCTGGCTTACCCGGTCACGCTGTCCTTCGGTGGTGAATACCGTCGCGAGAAGTGGGAGCAGACCGCAGGCGAACTGAACTCCTACACCGGCAGCGGCGCGCAGGGCTTCGGCGGTTTCACCCCGACCAACGAAGTGCATAACGACCGCCACAACTACGCCGTCTATGCCGGGCTCGAAGCCGACCTGACCGAAAAGTTCTCCGCTGGCCTGACCGGTCGCTACGAGGACTACTCGGACTTCGGCGACAAGTTCTCCGGCAAGCTGTCGGCCCGCTACGCCTTCACCGACAAGGTCGCGCTGCGCGCCACCGCGTCCAGTGGTTTCCGCGCACCGTCGCTGGCCCAGCAGAGCTACCAGGCGGTCACCAGCACCATCATCAACGGCAACTTCGTTGACCGTGGCACCTTCCCCACCACCAGCCGTGCCGCACAGGCGCTGGGTGCCAGCCCGCTGAAGGCCGAAAGCTCCACCTCCTACAGCCTTGGTCTGGTGCTGCAGCCGGTTGAGCGCCTGTACCTGACCGTCGATGCCTACCAGATCGACATCGACGATCGCATCGTGCTGTCCACCAACATCACCACCAACGCCGCCGCCAACGCGTTGTTGGCCGGTCTTGGGCTGCCGCAGGTCACCGCGTTCTCCTACTTCACCAATGGCGTGGACACCCGCACCCGCGGTGTCGATGCGGTGTCCAGCTACACCATCCCGTTTGCTGCCAGCAATCTGGAACTGACCGCTGCATACAGCTACAACGAGACCGAAGTGAAGAAGTTCATCGCTTCGCCGGCGGTGTTCGGCAGCCTGGGTATCACCCAGTCGCTGATCGGCCGCGACGAGATCGGCCGCATCGAGGACAGCTTCCCGCGTGACAAGGCCATCGTCAGTGGCACCTGGCGCTCGGACCGTTGGGAACTGGGCCTGTCGGCCACCCGTTACGGCAGCTTCACCGTGCGCAACTCGGCCACTGCTGCCCGCGACCAGACCTACGACGCCAGCTGGGTTGTGGATGCGTCGGCCAGCTTCAAGCCCAGCGAAAACTGGAAGCTGACCCTGGGTGCCGACAACCTGCTGGACCAGTACCCGGACCGCACTGCCGATCTGCAGAACTCGACCTGGGGCATGCTGCCGTACAGCAACTACTCGCCGTATGGTTTCAACGGCGCCTACGTCTACGGCCGTATCAGCTACACCTGGTAAAACCGGTTCGATGTCGTGAAAGGAAGATGCCCTGGGAAACCGGGGCACCTTCTTTGCACTGGATTGCTGCTGCCCGGCCACAACGCGTTGCAGCGCGAGCAATGCCTCAGGCACCTTCCGGGAAAACCTTCGCGCAGAGGAAATCCACCAGCGCCCGCACCTTCGGCGACGGGTATTTGCTGGCTGGCCACAGCACATTGAAAACACCGGCGCCGCCCACCTGATCGACAAGGATCGGCTGCAGCAGCCCCGCTGCCAGCGGTTCGCGGATGGCGAAATCCGGCAGATAGGCAATCCCAAGCCCGCGCAACGCGAAGCACACGCGCGTCTCGATGTTGTTGCAGATCATCGAAGTCGGCAGTTGCAGCTCGGCCTCGCCCGCTGCGCGCCGCAGCGCCCAGGTCTCCAACTTGCCGCTGTTGGGGAAGCGATAGTGCAGGCAACTGTGCTGCTCAAGGTCGGCCGTGGTCTGCGGCACGCCGCAGCGCTTTAGATAGTCCGGCGACGCCACCAGCCGCATGTGGAAATTGCCCAGACGACGTGCCGACAAGCGTGAATCAGCCGGTTCACCGGTGCGCACCACCGCATCGAAGCCCTCCTCGATGACATCGACCATGCGGTCGGTGAAGTCCAGATCCAGCTCGATCTGTGGATAGGCGCGCATGAAGTCGCCCAGCACCGGCAGCATCAACGAACTGACCAAGGGCAGGCTGACCCGCAGGCGTCCGCGTGGCGCCGCGCTGGCCTGCGAGAGCTCCAGCTCAGCGGCATCAATCTCGGCCAGGATGCGGCGGCTGCGCTCCAGGAACAGCGTGCCTTCGGCGGTGAGGGTCACGCTGCGGGTGCTGCGGTGGAACAGACGTACACCGAGCTTCTCTTCCAGCCGCGCCACGCTCTTGCCGACCGCCGAGGCCGACACCCCGAGCTCACGTCCGGCCGCGACGAAGCTGCGCGTTTCGGCCACCTGCACAAACACCACGAAGCCGTTGAGGCTGTCCATGATCCGCCTTCCGCTTGATTGCGGACATTTTATTCCGCGCATCACGGAACTACAGCCTACTTTTTCTTCAATCCAAGGATTTCTATCGTCGCAGCCTGCCCATTCCAAGCAAGCCAGCCGCCATGACGACCCCCGCGTTTCCCCTCCCCTCACGTGCCACGCCTGACCCGGTTTTGGCCCCGATCCACACCGTCGTGCAGCAGGCCCTGGACGAACAGCGTCTGGTCGGCACGGTGGTGCTGGTCGCGCGTGACGGCGAGTTGATCCACCGCCAGGCCAGCGGCCTCGCCGACCGCGCCAGCGCGCGCCCGATGCGCGTGGACACCCTGTTCCGGCTGGCTTCGGTCAGCAAACCCATCGTTTCCGCTGCGGCCATGGTGTTGGTGGCACAGGGCAAACTTGACCTGGATGCCGGCATCGAACGCTGGCTGCCGGAATTCCGGCCGCGATTGGCCGATGGGTCGCTGGCGCAGATCAGCGCACGCCAGCTGCTCAGCCACACCGCCGGCCTTGGTTATCGATTCTTCGAGCCGGATGCTGACGGTGCGTATGCCCGCGCTGGCGTTTCCGACGGCATGGATGCCTCCGGCATCAGCCTGCAGGAAAACCTGCGCCGCATCGCTGAAGTGCCGCTGCTCTACCAACCCGGCAGCGCCTGGGGCTACTCGCTGGCAACCGATGTGCTGGGTGCCTTGATCGAGCGCATCCACGCCACGCCGCTGCAGCAGGCCGTGCAGCAGTTGCTGACCGGTCCGCTGGGCATGGGCGATACCGGCTTCGTCGCCGGTGATCCCCAGCGCGTGGCGAGCGCCTATGTAAGCGATACCCCGCAGCCACACCTGCTGGCCGAGGGTGAGATTGTTTCGCCCTTCGATGGCGCCATCGGCATCACCTATAGCCCGGCACGTATCTTCGATGCGCAAGCCTTTCCGTCCGCGGGCGCCGGCATGGCAGGTACCGCCGGCGATCTGCTGCGCCTGCTGGAAACACTGCGAGCAGGCGGCAATCGCCTGCTGCCCGCCGAACTGATCACCGAAATGGGCCGCGACCAGGCCGCTGGCCTGGAACTGCCCAGCGCACCGGGGTTCGGCTTCGGCCTTGGCTTCTCGGTGCTGCGCGACCCGGTACTTGCCGCTACCCCGGAATCGCCGGGCACCTGGCGCTGGGGCGGCGCCTACGGCCACTCCTGGTTCGTGGACCGGGCACAGGGACTGAGCGTGGTGGCCTTCACCAACACTTTGTACGAAGGCATGTCGGGGCGCTTCGTTACCGAGCTGCGCGATGCGGTTTACGCTGCAGTGGAGCCACGTTGATGTGTGCCGCAAACTCTGCACGCCTGCCATTTGGCGCATTGCTGGCGCTGGCGATGGCCGGCTTCATCACCATCCTCACCGAAGCGTTGCCGGCCGGTCTGCTGCCACAGATGGCACGTGGCCTCGGCGTGTCCGAGGCATGGATCGGGCAGACCGTGACGATCTACGCCATCGGCTCGCTGCTGGCGGCGATTCCACTGACCAGCGCTACCCAGGGTGTACGCCGTCGCACGCTGCTGCTGGCGGCAATCGCCGGTTTCGCCATCGCCAATACCGTCACCACCTTCTCCAGCAGCTACACGCTGACGATGCTGGCGCGCTTTCTCGCCGGTGTATCTGCCGGACTGCTGTGGGCGTTGCTGGCGGGCTATGCAGCGCGCATGGTGCCCGTGCATCAACAAGGCAAGGCGATTGCCATCGCGATGGTGGGCACGCCGCTGGCATTGTCACTGGGCGTGCCGGCCGGCACCTTGTTCGGCAACCTGCTGGGCTGGCGGGTCTGTTTTGGCGCGATGAGCCTGTTGGCGCTGGTGCTGATGCTGTGGGTACGGTTCAAGGTGCCGGACTTCGCCGGCCAGTCGACAAGCCGGCAGTTGCCACTGCGACAGGTGTTCTCCATCGCCGGGGTGCGCCCGGTGCTGTTCGTGGTGCTGGGCTTCGTGCTGGCCCACAACATCCTCTACACCTACATCGCACCATTCCTGAGCGCCGCCGGCATGGGCGCGCGCACCGACCTGGTGCTGCTGGTGTTCGGCATGACCTCACTGTTGGGCATCTGGATCGTCGGCGTGCTGGTCGACCGGCACCTGCGCGTGTTGACGCTTGCCAGCACCGTACTGTTCGGCGCGGCAGCACTGGCACTCGGGCTGGCCAGTGAAACGCCGCTTGTGGTCTACGCCGCAGTCGCGGTCTGGGGTGTTGCCTTCGGCGGTGCCGCAACTCTGTTCCAGACTGCGTTGGCGAAGACCACCGGCGACGCCGCCGATGTCGCCCAATCCATGCTGGTCACTGCCTGGAACGCGGCAATCGCTGGTGGCGGCACCATCGGCGGTGCGCTGCTCGGCCACTGGGGCGTTGCTGCGTTCGCTCCGGTGCTGCTGGTGCTGTTGCTGGCAACGCTGGTGGTGGTTTGGTTCGCCAGACGCCATGGATTTGCAGCCGCCGATGCTTCGGCCCGTGCTGCCAAAGCGGGGCTGGGCGGCCACAACGAGGTGCAGCCATGAACAGGTCCAGTGCGCTGCTCTTCATTGCCTTGGGGTTGTTCGGACTGTATGCCGTCGAGTTCAGCGTGGTCGGCATCCTGCCTGCCATCATCCAGCGCCATGGCATCAGCGTCGCCCAAGCCGGTTGGCTGGTCGCGCTGTTCGCAGCGGTGGTTGCATTGTGCGGGCCCGCGCTGGTGCTGTGGTTTGCTCGCTTCGACCGCCGCAAGGTGCTGGTGGCGTCCTTGCTGGTCTTCAGTCTGTGCAGCCTGCTGTCAGCCTGGGCACCCAGCTTCGCGGTATTGATGGCGCTGCGTGTGCCATCTGCACTGCTGCACCCGGTGTTTTTCTCGATGGCCTTTGCCTCTGCTATCGCGCTCTACCCGCCGCAACGCGCAGCGCATGCCACTGCGCTGGCCTTCTCCGGCACGACATTGGGACTGGTGCTGGGCGTGCCGGTGGCAAGTTGGGTCGGAGCAGCCTTGTCCTATGAGGCCCCGTTCCTGTTCTGCGCGGCAGTGAACCTCGCGGCCGCCATCGGCCTGTGGATCAAGCTGCCTGATGGGCGCGGAACAACGCGGACGACGACCGGCAATCCGCTGGCTGTGCTGCGCAGGAGCAAGGTGTGGCTGTCGATCGCAACCGCGGTGTGCGTGTTCGCCGCGATGTTCTCGGTCTACAGCTATGCGGCCGAATACCTCGCCCGCCAAGCTCAGCTGGACGGCGAGGCGATCAGTCTGCTGCTCGGCGTCTTCGGCGTGGGCGGCGTACTCGGTAATCTGTTGGCAGGCCGCGCCTTGGACCGCAAGCTCGGTTGGACCGTGCTGGCATACCCGGCACTGCTGGCAGCGGCCTACGCGCTACTGCTGCGCTTCGCCTCACCGGCGCTGGCCGGCATGCTGCCAATCTGCCTGCTGTGGGGTGCAGCCCACGCCAGCGGATTGATCGTCAGCCAGATGTGGATGAGCTCGGCCGCGCCCGAGGCACCCGAGTTCGCCACCAGTCTGTATGTTTCCGCCGCCAACCTTGGCGTGGTGCTGGGCGCCGCGCTCGGTGGCAGCCTCATCGGTGCCTTGGGGATAAGCGGAATCATCTGGAGTGGCTGGCTGTTTGCCGCGTTGGCGGCGGTCACGGTGCTGGCCAGGAAGCCGTGGCAGGCCGCTCGTACGGCATGAAAGGCGCAGCGCGAACGGCCTTCAAGGAGGTCATCGCACCCCTCAGTTCCAAAAAAATATCGGATATTTCCGGCATTTAGCCGCATGTACACCGGTAGCACCTTTAGAATCGAGGCATCCCCCACCCGACCCAGCGAGCCCTGATGCACCATGACACCGCCCTGATCAACATGCTTGCCATCGGCTTGGGCCTGGCCTTCGTGCTTGGTGCCCTGGCCAATAAACTGCGGCTGTCGCCGCTGGTGGGCTATCTGATTGCCGGTGTCATCGTGGGGCCGTTCACTCCGGGCTTTGTTGCCGACCAAGCGCTGGCCAACCAGCTGGCCGAGATCGGGGTGATGCTGCTGATGTTCGGGGTTGGCCTGCACTTCTCATTGAAGGACTTGATGGCGGTCAAGGCCATCGCCATCCCCGGCGCCATCGGCCAGATCCTGGTCGCCACCTTGCTCGGCTGGGGCGTGGCAACCTTGATGGGTTGGCCGGTGCTGCATGGCGTTATCTTCGGCTTCTCGCTGGCCACCGCATCCACCGTGGTGCTGCTGCGCGCAATGGAAGAGCGCCGCTTGTTGGAAACCAAGCGCGGCAAGATCGCGGTGGGTTGGTTGATCGTTGAAGACCTGGCCTGTGTGCTTGCACTGGTGATGATGCCGGTGATCGCCGAGGTATTCGGCCCCGATGCAACCGGCAAGGAGTTGTCCATCGGTGGCTTGTTGGCGTCGATTGGCTGGACCTTCGTGCAGCTCGGGCTGTTCGTGGCGGTGATGCTGGTGGTCGGCCGCCGCGTCATTCCGTGGGTGCTGGAGAAAGTGGCCGGCACCGGCTCGCGCGAACTGTTCACCCTGTGCGTGCTGGCGATTGCCCTGGGCGTGGCGTTCGGCGCTGCCGCCTTGTTCGGCGTGTCGTTCGCGCTGGGCGCGTTCTTTGCCGGCATGATGCTCAACGAGTCCGAACTCAGCCACAAGGCAGCCCATGACTCGCTGCCGCTGCGCGACGCGTTCGCGGTGCTGTTCTTCGTCTCGGTCGGTATGTTGTTCAACCCGATGATCATCGTCGAGCATCCGTGGCAGGTGCTGGCGACGGTGTTGATCATCATGTTCGGCAAGTCGGCTGCGGCCTTCTTCATCGTGCGCGCGTTCGGCCATTCCAAGAGCACCGCGCTGACGATTTCCGCGTCGCTGGCGCAGATCGGCGAGTTCGCGTTCATCATTGCCGGCCTCGGTGTGGCGCTGAAGATCCTGCCGCCGACCGGGCAATCGCTGGTACTGGCCGGCGCACTGGTCTCGATCATGCTCAACCCGGTGGTGTTCGGCCTGCTCGACCGCTGGCAGGCGCGCCACAAGGAAACCGCGCCGGTACCGGAAGTACCCGAAATCCCACCAGGCCCGTCGCTGGACCTGCAGGACCACGCCATCGTGGTCGGCTATGGCCGGGTTGGCAGCGAGCTGGCGCAGGTGCTGCGTGACCGCGGTGTGCCTGTGTTGGTGATCGACGACAACCGCGAGCACGTGGAACGCGCGCACGCTGCCGGTATTCCCGGCATCCGCGGCAGTGCGGCCTCGGACAAGGTGTTGGCCGAAGCGCATCCCGAGCGCGCGACGATTGCAGTGCTGGCGATTCCCCAGCCGCTGGAATCCGGTGAAGTGTTGGCCAAATTGCGCGCGATCAACCCCAACCTGACCCTACTGGCCCGCGCCCACAGCGATGCCGAGGTCAAGCATCTGCTCGACCACGGCGCCGATGGCACGGTGATGGCCGAGCGCGAGCTGGCCTATTCGCTGGCGGAGATGATCATGTCCACCCCGCCCTACCGCAGCCTGCGCCCGGGCATGCCTCAGCCGGCCGCCAGCGGTACGTAAACATCGGCGCGCAGGATGGCCTCAGGAACTTCTTCCGGGTCATCCAGGAAATGGTAGTGCAGCGGCGCATCGCGCAAGGCGTGGCCGCTGCCCGGCAACCAATCACGCAGCAGCTGGTCGGTGGCGTCTTCCAGCAGCGAGTAACTGCCGACATGGCGCAGCCGCGCCATGCGGCCGCCACCCAGCACCTGCCGTTGCAGTGATGCCGGCAACGCTGGCAGTTCCGCGTCGAACGCCAACGCGCAATCGAACAGCAGTTCCTCGGCAGGCAGCTCGCGGTGATCGCCCAAAGGCATACCGATTAGCTGCTGCAACTGCTCGATCAGGCCCTGCTCTGCAGCCCAGCCGAACAACTCACCGAACACACCATCCAGATCATCAAAGGCACCCTGCGCACGCAGTGCCACCACTTCGAATGGTTCCAAGGCTACGACTTCGACACTCAGTGGCGCGGATTTTTCGGCTGACGGCAATGGCCGCGACAACTGTTCGATGCTGGCCGACAAACGCTTGGGATCAAGCCGCAGCTCACTGGCGCTGGCATCCACGGTTTCGCGCAGCACCCGCGCCAAGGCCTGCGGCGTGTCGTAGCCGGCCAACAGCGCGATCTCGGTGACACTGGCATCGCTATGCGCCAAGCGCTGCAAGGCTTTGACCACGCGCAGCCGCTGCACGGTACGACCAATGGTCTCGCCGGTCAGCGCGCGATACACACGATGGAAATGAAACGGCGAGTAATGGGCGATGGCCGCCAGTGCATCCAGATCCGGCAATGGACCGCCGACATCAATGCTTTGTTGCAGGCAGGCGATGACCCGGTCCAGGCGTGGCAACTGCGCGACACTGGCTTTCATTGCGATGTCTCCGTGGAAGGTGATGCCATTGCAACGCCACCGCTCAGGTCGCGCGGTTCCGATCTTGCGCAGTCGCTGCCGGCTCACCCGGCACGCGCGCCAGGTAATCCTGCAGCAGGTCGATGGCATGGCGCACCTTGGCTGGCTGGGTCTGTCGATGCGGAGTAACCGCCCAGGCCGGCAATGGCGGCACCTCCCACTCCGGCAGCAGCCGCTGCAGGCTGCCTGCATCCAATAGCGGCGAGGCATCAAGGCAGGTCAGCACGGCCACGCCCAGGCCGGCCTCGCACAGGCGCAGCACCGCCGGCTGGTTCTGGCTGGCAATGCGCGGGTGCGCGGGCACCAACCGCTCCTCGCTGTTTTCGCGATGCCGCCAGACCAGCCCCGGCACCTGCGGCATGCCCAGCCATTCGGCCGCCGGCACCTGCAACGGATCGTCGGGAACGCCATGCCGCTGCAGCCATGCCGGCGCCGCGCAGGGCCAGCGTTGCAGGCTGCCCAGGCGTTGCGCCATCCAGTCGCTGTCCGGCAGCTGGCCGAAGCGCAACGCCACATCGATGCGTGCCTGCAACAGGTCGGTCCAACCATCGTCGAAGAACAGGTGCAGGCGCAGCTGCGGGTTGTCCTGCAGCCAAGCTCCCAAGGCCGGGCCGATATGTGCGGCCATACCCAGCGGCGCCGACAGCCGCAGCTCACCGCTGGGTGCTTGTCGGGCAGCCGACAACTCCGCCTCGGCTTCGCCGGCCGCATCCAGCAGGCGCGCGCAGGCAGCGTAGTAGCGGCTACCCACGTCGGTCAGCGCCAGCCGCCGCGTCGAGCGGTGCAGCAAGGCCACTCCCGCGTCCTGCTCCAAGGCGCGTACCTGCTGACTCACCGCCGATGTACTCATGCCCAGCGCCCGCGCCGCCGCACTCATCGAACCGTGCTGCACCACCTGGGCAAACAAGGCCATCCGTTTGACGCTGTCCATGGGAAACCTCCGTTCCTCCATTGTGAAGCACAGCTTCAAGGTGGTTGTGATTTTTTGCGACTGCCGCTGCCGCCGCCATCGGCGGACACTGGCCACATTCCCACCCAAGGACGTTCCCATGAAAGTTGCCCTGATCGGTGCCACCGGCTTTGTCGGCAAGGCCGTACTCGACGAACTGCTGGCCCGCAGCCATGACGTGACCGCGCTGGTCCGCGACCCGGCCAAGCTGGAAGCCCGCCCGAAGCTGCAGGTGGTCAAGGCCGATGTGCTCAATGCCGATGAAGTGCATGCCGCCGTTGCCGGTACCGATGCGGTGATCAGCGCCTACAACGCCGGCTGGGCCAACCCGGACCTGTACAACGAGTTCCTGCGCGGCACCCGCGCGATCATCGCCGGCACCAAGGCCGCAGGCGTGAAGCGTTACATCGTGATTGGTGGTGCTGGCAGCCTGTATGCGCCGGACGGCACCCAGTTGGTTGATTCGCCCAACTTCCCGGCCGCGATCTATCCCGGCGCCAGTGCCGCACGTGATGCGCTGACCGAGCTGCGCAATGAGACCGCCTTGGCCTGGACCCAGCTGAGCCCGCCGGTTGCCTTCCACCCGGGTAGCGCGACCGAGCGCACCGGCAAGTACCGGGTTGGCGGCGAGACCCCGCTGAGCACCGGCGATGGCCCGGGCACGATCAGTGCAGCGGATCTGGCGGTGGCGGTGGTGGATGAGCTGGATGCGCCTAAGCATGTTGGCGAGCGGTTTACGGTTGCTTGGTAAGAGCTGAAAGCTGCCCTCACCCCAACCCCTCTCCCGCGCGCGGGAGAGGGGCTCGGATCGCGTCGACTGTTGGTGCACCGGCCCGCTCCCGCATGCGGGAGCGGGGCTAGCAATGCTGCGGCTCGTAGTGCTCTAGCCCCTCTCCCGCGCGCGGGAGAGGGGTTGGGGTGAGGGGAAGCTTCTAACAAGCAGACCCAGCTCTTGATCTATACCTCAAGCCCCAGCCAACGCCTGCTCCAGATCGGCCAGCAAGTCATCGATATGTTCGATGCCCACCGACAGACGCACGGTATCCAGCGTCACCCCTGCCTTCTCCAACTCCGCCGCATCCAACTGCCGATGCGTGGTGGACGCCGGATGCGTAGCCAATGACTTGGCATCCCCAAGATTCACCAGACGCGTGAACAACTGCAGCGCATCCAGGAAGCGCGCTCCAGCCTCTCGCCCACCCGGCAAACCGAAGGTCAGCACACCCGAGCCATGCCCGCGCAGATACTTCTGCACCAGCGCATGCTCCGGGTGATCCGGCAATGCGGCGTAGTTCACCCAGGCGACTTTCGCGTGCTTCTGCAGATAATTGGCCACCGCCAGCGTGTTGCTGTTGATCCGATCCATACGCAGCGCCAGCGTTTCAATGCCCTGCAGAATCTGGAATGCGTTGAACGGTGAAATCGCCGCGCCCATGTTGCGCAACGGCACCACCCGCGCACGGCCGATGAATGCCGCAGGGCCAAGTGCTTCGGTATAGACCACACCGTGGTAACTCACATCCGGCGTATTGAGACGCGGGAAGCGCTGCTTGTGCTCGGCCCACGGGAAACGACCCGAATCGACAATCGCGCCGCCAAGGCTGGTGCCATGGCCGCCGAGATACTTGGTCAATGAGTGCACGACGATATCGGCGCCGAAATCGAAGGAGCGCTGCAGATATGGCGTAGCCACGGTGTTGTCGACGATCACCGGCACGCCATGGGCGTGGGCGATCTTGGCGATGGCTTCGATATCGGTGATGTTGCCGCGCGGGTTGCCGATCGACTCGACGAACACCGCCTTGGTGCGCTCGTCGATCAAGGCCGCAAAGGCCTGCGGATCACGGTAGTCGGCAAAGCGGGTCTGGATGCCGAACTGCGGCAGTGTATGCGCGAACAGATTGTAGGTGCCACCGTACAACGCGCTGGAAGCCAGGATGTTGTCGCCGGCTTCGGCAATGGTCTGGATGGCGTAGGTGATGGCGGCCTGGCCCGAAGCCAGCGCCAACGCACCGATGCCGCCTTCCAACGCCGCGATGCGCTTCTCCAGCACATCGGTGGTCGGGTTCATGATGCGGGTATAGATATTGCCCTGCACCTTGAGGTCGAACAGATCGGCACCGTGCTGGGTGTCGTCGAAGGCATAGGCAACGGTCTGGTAGATCGGCACCGCGACAGCGCGCGTGGTTGGATCAGGGGAATAGCCGCCGTGCACGGCGATGGTTTCAGGCTTCCACTGCGGATCGGTCATCGGAGTGCTCGCTAAGGAGTGACCGCTGACGATAGCCGAGGATGGATGGCAACCGGTGGACGGTTGCAGGGGTTACTTGTGAGGGGGCGTTGTGAGCTGATGCATTTTCGAAAAGCCCGCATACCTAGCTAGAAGCTTCCCCTCACCCCAACCCCTCTCCCGTAAACGGGAGAGGGGCTAATGCACTAGCCGCCGACACGATCCTAGCCCCTCTCCCGCATGCGGGAGAGAGGTTGGGGTGAGGGCAGCTCTTAGAGCTTTTGCAGCTTTGGCTCCGACTCTCAGCCCTTGCCAAACTGCAACTGCCCGCCACCACCGGCTTCCACCTTGATGGTGTCGCCGCTGACAAACTCGCCAGACAGAATCTTCTGCGCCAGCGGGTTCTCCAGCTGGGCCTGGATCGCACGCTTCAACGGACGGGCGCCATAGATCGGGTCGAAACCAACATTGCCCAATACATCGAAGGCCGAATCCGACACCTCCAGGCTCAGGCCACGCTCGCCAAGCCGCTTCTCCAGCCCACGCATCTGGATGCGTGCGATCTGCTTGATCTGCTGCTTGTCCAGCGGGTGGAACACGACGATGTCGTCCAGGCGGTTGATGAATTCCGGACGGAAGTGCGCCTGCACCACGCCCATCACCGCCGCCTTCATCTGCGTATAGGCTTCCGGGCTGTCGTCGCCGCTCATGTCCTGGATCTGGTGCGAGCCCAGGTTCGAGGTCATCACGATGACGGTGTTGCGGAAGTCCACCGTGCGGCCCTGGCCGTCGGTCAGACGACCGTCGTCCAGCACCTGCAGCAGGATGTTGAACACATCCGGATGCGCCTTCTCCACTTCGTCCAGCAGGATCACGCTGTACGGGCGACGACGCACCGCCTCGGTCAGGTAGCCACCTTCTTCGTAGCCCACATAACCCGGGGGAGCACCGATCAGCCGCGACACGCTGTGCTTCTCCATGAACTCACTCATGTCGATTCGCACCATCGCGTCAGGCGAGTCGAACAGGAAGTCGGCCAGCGCCTTGGTCAGCTCGGTCTTGCCCACGCCGGTCGGGCCCAGGAACAGGAACGAGCCGCTCGGGCGATTCGGATCCGACAGGCCAGCGCGCGAACGCCGCACCGCGTCGGAGACCACGCGGATTGCTTCTTCCTGCCCAACCACACGGTTGTGCAGCATGTCTTCCATGCGCAGCAGCTTGTCGCGCTCGCCTTCGAGCATCTTGCTGACCGGAATACCGGTCCAGCGCGAGACGACCTCGGCGATTTCCTCATCGGTCACCTTGTCCTGCACCAGCCGGAAGTCCTTGCGGTCCACTTCCTGCGCGGCAGCGAGCTGCTTTTCTAGGTTCGGCAGCAGGCCGTACTGGATCTCGCTCATCTTGGCGAAATCCTGGCGACGCTGTGCGGCTTCCAGATCCAGCTTGGCCTTCTCGACCTGCTCCTTGATCTTGGTTGCGCCCTGCAGCGCAGCCTTCTCCGACTTCCAGATTTCGTTGAGGTCGGAGAACTCGCGTTCCAGCGTGTCGATGTCGGCTTCCAGATCGGCCAGGCGCCTGCGCGAGGCGTCGTCCTTCTCCTTCTTCAGCATTTCGCGCTGGATCTTGAGCTGGATCAGACGACGCTCCAGACGATCAAGTTCCTCCGGCTTGGAGTCGATCTCCATGCGGATGCGCGAGGCGGCCTCGTCCATCAGGTCGATGGCTTTGTCCGGCAGCTGCCGGTCGGTGATGTAGCGGTTCGACAGCGTCGCAGCCGCAACCACGGCCGGATCGGTGATCTCCACGCCATGGTGCACCGCGTAGCGTTCCTTCAGGCCACGCAGGATGGCAATGGTGTCCTCGACAGTGGGCTCACCGACAAACACCTTCTGGAAACGGCGCTCCAGCGCAGCGTCCTTCTCGATGTACTGGCGGTACTCGTCCAGCGTGGTGGCGCCGATGCAATGCAGCTCGCCACGCGCAAGCGCCGGCTTGAGCATATTGCCTGCATCCATTGCGCCCTCGCCCTTGCCGGCGCCGACCATGGTGTGCAGCTCGTCGATGAACAGGATGATCTGACCTTCGTTCTTGGACAGGTCGTTGAGCACGGCCTTCAGCCGCTCTTCGAACTCGCCGCGGAACTTGGCACCGGCAATCAACGCGCCCATATCCAGCGAGAGCACGCGCTTGCCGCGCAGGCCTTCGGGCACTTCGTCGTTGATGATGCGCTGGGCCAGACCTTCGACAATCGCGGTCTTGCCCACGCCGGGCTCGCCGATCAGCACCGGGTTGTTCTTGGTACGGCGCTGCAGCACCTGGATGGTGCGGCGGATTTCCTCGTCGCGGCCAATCACCGGGTCGAGCTTGCCGCTTTCGGCACGCGCGGTCAGGTCGATGGTGTACTTTTCCAGCGCCTGGCGCTGCTCTTCGGCGTTTTCGCTTTGCACGGTTTCTCCGCCGCGCAGCTTGTCGATCGCGGCTTTTACTTTGTTTTTATCGGCACCAGCAGCACGCAGGGCCATGCCGGCCGGGCCGCCATCGTCCACTGCCGCCAGCAGGAACCACTCGCTGGCGATGAACTGGTCGTTGTGCTGCTGGGCCAGCTTGTCGGTGTTGTTGAGCAGGCGATTGAGATCGTTGCCCATCGACAGGCTGCCGGCCTGGCCGGACACCTTGGGCAAGGCATCCAGCGCCTCGGTCAGCCGCTCGCGCAGCACCGGCACGTTGACGCCGGCCTGGGCCAGCAAGGGCCGGCTGCTGCCACCGGGCTGATCGAGCAGCGCGCTGAGCACATGCACCGGCTCGATGATGTTGTTATCACGGCCAACCGCCAGCGACTGGGCATCTGCCAAGGCTTTCTGGAAATTGGAGGTGAGCTTATCCATCCGCATGGGTCTTCTTCCTCAAAGTTGGGAGGCCAGCATTGCTGGCGATATTGATTCAGATGCGGTTGCAACGGCGTGATTCAAGGGTGAATAGCGCCCTTGTTCAGCTGCAATCGAAATCCAAGGCCAGTATCACTGGCCTGTTTGGCCGCATCCTTGATCCAACGCAAGCGCTGGCGCTACTTAGCCCCGCGTGATCGCCGCGCGCAAGGTCCGCAGCTGCTGTTTTACCGCTTGTTGCTGGCTGGCATCCATGCGCAGCAAGGCTTTCTGGCCTACCGACAGCGATTGCAGGGCCGGGTCGACGAAGCGATAGCGGCCCTTGCCATCAGGCTCCAACGCCAGCGGCCGGGCCGGCTCGGGGGTCTGCAACAGGTGGTCGACCACCGCCACCAACCTGTCATTGAAATGGCCGTCAGGGTGGCCGATGTCGCGATAGGCCTGCTGCAGCAAGGGATAAAAACGGGTGTAGGCCGCCGCGACGGCGCCCGCATCGGCCTGTGTAAAAGCATCAACAAATGGGGCATAGCGCGCGGCGTTGGCGGCGGCAAGCTGCTCGCCGCCGGCACTGCCCTGCTCCACCAAAAGTGTGCCAGGCAGCGGCCGCAGCGCCATCGCCGAACCGGGCAGGCTGGGCTGGGTCAGGTTGTCCACATGCACCACCACGCGCTGGATCAGATTTTCGCGAAGCAGCACGGCCAGGGCTTCTACCGGGAACAAGCCGCTCAATGCCTGCCAGCTGGAGGAATCGCTATCTGCCAGTGCTGGCAAGGCCGGATCGGCTGCGACATCGAGCGGATACTTTGCTGCGGCCGCGGGTTGCGTCGCGCCTGGCGCTTGGATTGCCGGCGTCGCTGGGCCGTCAGCCGGCGTCGAAACGGCCGGCACGGACTGGCGCAGCTGCGCTACATCATCACGGAACATCCACCATGCAGCGCCGCCAACCGCGACGACGCCAACCACTGCCCAGGGCCACACTGCTTTGCGCTTCTGCATCACTTGCACCTTCGTTGCATGTGATGGTGTGACCCTGTTTATCCCGCCGGGTTCCCCTGCGGTTCAAGCCTCGTGCATCAACGCTGTTTCTGCAGCGACATCAGGCCGATGACGACCGCCAGCACCGCATAGGCAGCAGACACCTGCAAGCTGATGGCCTGACGCAGGCCTTCCAGCTGCCACGGCAGGTAAATGCCGCCGCGCGGATCGGTGGAATGGATCACGCCGAACGCACTCAGCGCGGCAGCCACGAACAGCAAGCTTACCGCCACGCCAGCGCGACGCTCGATCAAGGCAACCAGTGCCGCTGCCCAGATCATCGCCGAGATGATGAAACCATTGCCAAGCAACTGCAGCGTGGCCACATCCGACAGGCCATGGCCGTCGACCGCCCCATACATGGCTGCCGCCGCATCCGGTGCTACCCAGGTGCCGAACTTGATGTTGATCAGGTAGGCAATCGCCGGCAGGAAGGCCAGCGCGACCGCAATCGCGTGCTCACGTTTGGTCTGCTGGAAAGCCTGCACGGTGATGTCCAGGCCGACAAAAACAATGATCGGTGCCAGCACCGCCACCGGCAGCCACTGCACCAACCCAGCGACGACGCCCAACATGCCGCCGATGCCGATGAACAGACCGGTCAGCAGCGTGTAGCCAGTGCGTGCGCCCAAGCGCTTGTACGCCGGCTGGCCAATATACGGCGTGGTCTGTGCGACACCGCCGCAGACACCGGCCACCAGCGTAGCAATGGCCTCGACCAGCAGGATGTCACGGGTGCGGTAGTCATCACCGGCAGCGCGCGCGCTCTCGGCCACATTGATGCCGCCCACCACCATCAGCAGGCCAAACGGCAGCAACAGTGACAGATAAGGCACGGTCAACGGCAGGCCTTCGACGAAGCCCAGTGTCGGCAGCGGCAGCGCCACGGCGAAGGAAATAGCCGGCGGCCACTGGAAGCCGGTCAGTGCGCCCGCCGCGCCCAGTCCGTAATACAGCACCACACCAACCAGCAGCGCGAACAGCACACCCGGCAAGCGCAGCGGCACAACGCCGCGAGCGACCAGCACGTATAGCAGCACGCCCAGAGTGACCAGGCCAACCAGCGGCTGGCGCATGCTTTCGATCAGCGGCAGGAAGCCGAGCAGGGTCAGCGCCGCGCCGCCGATCGAGCCGAGCAGCGCCGCACGCGGCACGTGGCGGGTAACCGCATCGCCGACGAAGGACAGCACCAGCTTGAGCAGGCCCATCACCACCAGCGAGGCCATGCCCAGCTTCCAGGTCGTCATCGCCGCCGCCTGCGGGTCCATGCCCAGCTGCTTGAAGCCAACGAAGGCCGGGCCCAGCACCAGCAGTGCCATGCCGATGCTGGTCGGTGCATCCAGCCCCAGCGGCATCGCGGTGACGTCATCGCGGCCGCTGCGGGCAGCCAGACGGCGTGCCATCACCGTGTACATCAGGTTGCCGATCAACACACCAAAGGCGGTGCCGGGGAACATGCGGCCGAACACCACGTCGGCCGGGAACTGGAAGATGCCGACCAGCGCCATCGCGATGAAACCGAGGATCGACAGGTTGTCGACCACCAGACCGAAGAAGCCATTCAGATCGCTGGGGACGAACCAACGTGGACGAGATGCGGATGCGGAAGAATTCATGGGGGATATCGTCAGGAAAGCGGAGCGATGGTAACGCCGGGAAAATGCGTGCGGATGGAACAGATCATTCGTTGGTGGGCAGTTTCACCCAGCCCAGCACCGGGCCACGGCTGGGATTGCGATAGCGCAGCTGCAGCCAGCCATCGGCTTCGTCCATAAGCTCGACGCGGTCGCCTTTGAGCAGGTAGCGCTTGGTGGTGGTGTCGCCCGCCCTGCTGTACAGCGGCAGCTTTACCGGCACCACCGATGCGCTGCGGCCCTGCATAGGGACATCTTCCAGAGGCGGATCGAATGCATTCCATAGCGCGCTCTCAAGCCGTTTGCCTGCCGCGTCCCAGGTGCTCCAGACCGTCAGTATCTCGGCATCTTCCACTGGCCCCAGATCCACCACCTGCGCCAGGCCTTCGGTGTCGATGAAGGCATTGCGCATCGAGCGGTACAGGTAGATCTGGTTGCCTTGGTAGCGGTAAATGTCGCTGTACCACATTGGCCCGCTGCGGCAACTGCTGCTCAATGTGCGTGTGGCGGGGTCCGGGGTCAGCGACCAGAAGCCTTCGCAGCTGATCTCCGGCGCCTCGGGTGCGGCCAACGCGCGGAACTGCCCACTGGCCGGCTCGAACAGGTAAACCGTGACCGATTCGTTGACCTGGCCCAGCGTCGCGCTGGTGTCCAGGTCCTGATAGCCGTCGAAGTTGTAGTCAGCGTGGCCCAGGCGCGTGCCGCCGCCTTCCTCATCCGTGGACGCCGGCAGCACCTGCCGGCCCTTTGAACGATTGGTACCCACCTCCACGCTGCCATCGTCCAGCAATCGCGCATGCGCGCTCACGCCAGCTGCGACTTCGAAGCGGATCTGGCTGTCATCTGCCCCGAATGCTGGCGCTGCCAACAGCGAAACCACTGCGACCAGCAGGCCACAGGCTGCATCTCGGCAGAGGGATACGGATATCAGAGGCATCATCGAAGCGCTCATCTGCGACTGGAAGCTGCCCTCAGGCTAGCCGATCCAGTGCTGATCAGAACGAAACCTCGACCGGCTGCCGCGACCACAGCACCGACTGGTGCTTGGTAGCCTGCTTCCAGGCCAGGCGGATGGCTTCGATGTCGTTGCGGCGCTGCGCGCTGTCCTCATGCAGGATCACCAGCACCTTGGTGCGCAGCCGGTTCGGCTCGGGCGCGCCGCGGAACAGCCACTGGCCGTAGGCATCGAACACGGTCAGGCCATCGGGAAAACGCGGCGTGACTTCCTTGTCGAGGAAGGCGCGCCATTGCGCCTCGCTGATCACGTCGGTCTGCTCACGGGCCGAAGGCCCGGTTTCCTCGCCCACGCCGAAATACAACTCGCTACGCACCCAACCGCCGGCCTCGGCCGGCCGCGCGGCATCGCCGTGCAGCTGCGCGCTCGGCGCCGGCTCCGCAGCAGGTGGGGCAGCGTTGGCACTGGCGGCAACGGCAAACAGCAGGGGCAACAGGACAGCGTGCAACTTCATGGAAAACCTCCGGGCAAGAGCAACACGGTGGCATCCAAGGCACCGCAAGGGATATCGCGTTTGGTTATCAGCCAATTGCCAGCAGGACTTGCATCCCAGGCGCTGTTAACGCGAAGATAATATATCGCTTCATCCGGATGGATGTAAGTCTTGACGTCATCCGCAATCCCTCTCCCTGCCCTTCCCCAACGTATTCCCGGAGTTCCCATGTCCCGCCCCACCTCGGCCCCGCTAGGCCTGGCCATCGCGCTGGCGCTGTCTTCCCCCGCTTTTGCCCAGAACGCCCAGCAGGCCACCAATCTGGACACGGTGATCGTCACCGGCACCCGCGCCGTGGATCGCACCGTGCTGGAATCCACCTCGCCGGTGGACGTGCTCAGCGCCGAGGACATCCGCAAGGCCGGCGTGGTCAACGGTGAGCTGGGCAGCGCGCTGCAGGCACTACTGCCCTCGTTCAACTTCCCGCGCCAGTCCAACTCCGGCGGTGCTGACCATGTTCGCGCTGCGCAGTTGCGCGGCCTGTCGCCGGACCATGTGCTGGTGCTGATCAACGGCAAGCGCCGCCACAACAGTGCCCTGGTCAACACCGACAGCAAGATCGGCAAGGGCACCACGCCGGTCGATTTCAATGCGATTCCGGTCAGTGCGATCAAGCGCATCGAAGTGCTGCGTGACGGCGCCGGCGCGCTGTATGGCTCCGATGCGGTAGCCGGCGTCATCAACGTGATCCTCGACGACGCCCCGGAAGGCGGCGCCATCGAGGCCAGCTTCGGCGCGCACCACACCGACCTGAAGCCGATCGACCGCACCCTCACCGATGGCCAGACCAGCTTCTTCAGCGCCAAGGTCGGCACCGGGCTGACCGACGACGGCGGTTTCCTGCGCGTCGGCCTGGAATTGAAGAACCGCGAAGCCACCAACCGCGCCGGTTTCGACCAGATCCCGCCGTGGGAAGCGCAGACCCCGGACAATCTGGCCCTGGCCGGCAAGCGCAACTACTCGCTGGGCGATGGCGCCAGCAAGGACCTCAATGCCTGGTTCAATGCCGAAATTCCGTTCGGCACTGCCTCCAAGGCCTATGCCTTCGGCACCTACAACCAACGCGACACCGAAGGTGCCAACTATTTCCGTTACCCGGATGGCGAGGCCAACTGGAAGGAGCTGTACCCGAACGGTTACCGCCCGATCTCCGAAGGTGAGAACCTGGACGTACAGCTGGTGGCCGGTGCCCGTGGCGAACTGGGCGACTGGAACTACGATGCCAGCCTCGACCACGGCCGCAACGAGTTCACCTATCGCCTGCGCAACTCGCTCAACGCTTCGCTTGGCCCGACCAGCCCAACCAGCTTCAAGACCGCGGATTTCAGCTTCGCCCAGACCGTGGCCAACCTGGATTTCGGCCGCATCTTCGTGCGTGCCAATGACACCCACAGCCTCGGCTTTGGCATCGAAGGCCGCCACGAGCGCTACGAAACCGGCGCTGGCGACCCGGCCAGCTATGCCGCCGGTCCTTACACCGACCGCCCGACTGGTTCGCAGGCCGGTGGTGGCCTGACGCCGCAGGATGAAGCCGATCTGTCGCGCGATGTGATCAGCGCCTACACCAGCCTGTCGTCCACTTTCGGCGAGAAGTTCTCCACCGATATCGCCGCGCGCTATGAGCACTACGAAGATTTCGGCGGCGAGCTGACCGGCAAGATCGGCGCGCGTTACGCGTTTGCCCCGGCCTTCGCCCTGCGCGGCTCGGTCTCCAACAACTTCCACGCACCATCGCTGAGCCAGATCGGCTACGAATCAACTTCGACCGGCTACACCGCTGGTGGCCAGCTGGTGCAGGGCCGCCTGCTGTCGGTCAACAATCCGATCGCACGTGCCTTGGGCGCTACTGACCTGAAGCCGGAAAAGTCGATCAACTACAGCCTGGGCTTCACCAGCCAGATCGGCAGCCATTTCGACCTGTCGCTGGACCTGTTCCAGATCGATATCGATGACCGTATCGCATTGTCGGAAAGCATCACCGGCGATGCGCTGACCGATTTCGTGCAGCAGCAGTTCGGCATCGGCGGGCTGGAAAGCGCGCATTACTTCGTCAACGCTGCCGATACGCGTACCCGTGGTGCAGAGTTTGTCGGCAACTGGCGGCAGTCGCTGGGCGACGGCGAGCTGCTGCTGACCGGCACCTGGAGCTATGCCAAGACCGAATTGAAGAACGTCGTCGCCACGCCCTCGCAATTGCTGACGCTGAACCCGGACTACGTGCTGTTTGGCGTGGAAGAGAGCAATACGTTGACCGACGCTGCACCGCGTACCCGCGCGCAGTTCGCCGCCAGCTGGGCCAATGACAACTGGTCGTTGAGCAGCCGCGTGAGCCGCCATGGCAGCGCCAAGCGTGTGTTCGATTTTGGTGGTGGCTATATCCCGACCCAGACCTACCAGGCCGAGTGGCAGCTGGATGCGGAAGTGGAATACCGCATCACCCCTCAGTGGAACGTAGCGATCGGCGGGCAGAACCTGACCGATAACTACCCGGACAAGTCGAACGAGGACATCTACTACTTCGGCAACCTGCCGTATGACGTGTTGTCGCCGATCGGCAGCAATGGCGCGTATTGGTATGGGCGGGTGCGGTTTACGTTCTGATTGGGTGTCTTTCGGGGGGATTGCTTGCTTAGAGCTTCCCCTCACCCCAACCCCTCTCCCGCAAGCGGGAGAGGGGCTAGTGCACTGCGAGCGCAAGCAATCCGAGCCCCTCTCCCGTTCACGGGAGAGGGGTTGGGGTGAGGGGAAGCTTCTAGCCCATGAACCCCCAACCACGAATTCATCCAGCTTTAACAGCGCTAGGCGCTCCTTACGCCTGCCGGCTCATTCCAGCCCGGTTCATCCCTTGCGGAGGCGTATATGTTCGAGTCGTTGATTCGTGAAGCGGCCAGCCGCTTTCATCTCGGCGACAACGCAGGGCGCCTCGTGCGCCAGCTTGTCGATACCATTTTCGATCCCGCCAACGGCGGCTTTTCCGGCCTGCAGAAACGCTTCACCGATGCAGGTCTTGATGGGCTGCTCGCTTCGTGGATAGGCTCCACGCCCGGCGACAACGTACTGCAACCAGACCAGTTCAGTGCCGGCTTCGGCCAGAACCTGGCCAGCGGCATCGCCAGCAAGCTCGGCATTCCCGCCGCGGCAGTCAACATGGCCGGTGCGTGGCTGTTGCCGAAGATCGTCGGCCAGCTGACCCAAGGCGGCAAGATCCCCACTTCCCGTCCGGCCGACTACGAGCGTTGGTTTGGAACCAGCACACCCACCGCCGGCTATAGTGGCGGTGGCACCGTAGCCAGCAGAAGCTCCGGTGGCTTCTGGAAATGGCTGCTTCCACTGATCCTGCTGCTTGCAGCCTTCCTGCTGTTCCGCAGCTGCAAGAAGGAAGAAGTTGTTGCCCCGGCCCCGATGCAACCGGCTGCCAGCACGCAGCCTGCTGCACCGGTCGCACAAGCCAACCCACGCTTTGGGTTTGAGAATGTGGACGGCAAGGTCACGGTCAGCGGCCAGGTCGCCAGCGACGCCGACAAGACCCGTTTGTGGGATGCGCTGAAAGCCAACTTCGGTGAGGGCAATCTGTCCGGAAACATCACCGTCGATCCGGCAACCATGCCGGCTGGATGGATGGACAAACTTATCGCTGCGCTGCCGGAGCTCAAAGCCAAGGGCCTGAAGTTCGGCTTCGATGGCGACAAGCTCAACATCGATACCAGCGGCATGTCCGAAGCCGATCGTTTCAGCATCAGCGACAAGCTGCGTGGCCTGTTCGGCGGCTTCGAGATCAGTGGATTGTGGGATCGTGCGGCAGCGGCATTGTCCGGGCTCAAAGCGGGTTTCAGCGGCGATGACCTGATCAAGGCCCTGAACCTGATGAACATCTACTTCGACACAGGTTCGGCCACCATCACCCGCGACAGCCTGGAGACCTTGACCAGCGCGGCGAACGCGATCAAGCAGGCACCTGCAGGCACCAAGATCGAGGTAGGTGGGCATACCGACAACACGGGCGATGCCGCAGCAAATGTGACCTTGAGCCAGCAACGCGCCGATGCGGTTGTCGCCAAGCTGGGCGAGCTGGGTGTTGCCGCCGATACGCTCAGCGCCAAGGGTTATGGCCAGGAAAGACCGCGCGCCAGCAATGACACTGAAGAAGGTCGTGCGCAGAACCGTCGGATCGAGTTTGCGGTTAGCAAGTGATGCTTTGTTTGCAGGGTGAAGAGCAGAAGCTTGCCCTCACCCCAACCCCTCTCCCGTAAACGGGAGAGGGGCTCGCATCGCTTGCACTCGTAGTGCACTAGCCCCTCTCCCGCTTGCGGGAGAGGGGCTCGCATTGCTTGCGCTCGTAGTGCACTAGCCCCTCTCCCGCCTGCGGGAGAGGGGTTGGGGTGAGGGCGCTCTGAAGGCACGTACAGCAACCACTCAGCCCCAAATGACTTTCCTGTAACAACCGCTGCGGCATAGTGGCCGCATGCTTGATGACCTACAGCGACCGCCCCCTCCGGCGCTGGCAGATGACGACGCACTGTTTCTCGACGTAGATGGCACCCTGCTCGCCTTTGCTGACCATCCGGACAAGGTAGCGCCCGATCCGTCCCTGCTCACGCTGCTGGCCAGCGTGCAGCAACGTCTCGACGGCGCGCTGGCGCTGCTCAGTGGCCGCCCTGTCAGCCAACTGCAAGCCATGTTCGCACCCCTGCGCCTGCCCATGGCCGGGCTGCATGGCGCGCAACTGCTCACCTCCGCAGATGCAGAACCCGAACAAACAGACACGGCGGCGTGGCTGCATACACTTCACCAACGCGCAATGCAGCTGGCGCACGCACATCCCGGCGTGTTGATCGAAAACAAAGGCCAGGCATTGGCCCTGCATTGGCGCAAAGCGCCGGACGCAGGCGCTGCGATCATCGCATTCGCCAACACCCAGCTACCGCAACTTCCCGGCGTGCGCCTGCAACCGGGCGACCATGTGATCGAGTTCGTCGGCAGCGGCCATGACAAAGGCCGCGCCCTGCAGCAGCTGATGCCGCACCCGCCGTTCCAAGGCCGACGCCCGATCTTCATCGGTGACGACCTCACCGACGAACACGGTTTCCACACCGCCCAGCAGCTCGGCGGCATTGGCGTGCTTGTCGGCCAACGCAACGAGAGCGTGGCCGTTGCAGCGCTACCGGACATCCCCGCCGTACACGCTTGGCTGCGCGCAGCCATTACCTGACCAACCCGGAGGAAACAGCGACGCCAGCGGCGCTCGCGCAACAAGGAGAATGCAATGCAAGACGCCACCCTCGATCTTGGCGTAGTTGGCAATGGCAGTTTCGGCGCACTGATAGACAAGCAGGCGCGCGTGGTCTGGAGCTGTCTGCCCAGCTTCGATGGCGACCCGGCCTTCTGTGCCCTGCTCGGCCCCAACCAGCACCCTGGCGGTGACTTCGGCATCGAGCTGGAGGACTTCCTCGACAGCGAGCAGTCCTACCTGACCAACACCGCCATCCTGCGCACGGTGCTGCGCGACACCCATGGCGGCGCGGTGGAGATCATCGATTTTGCCCCGCGTTGGCGCCAGAACGACCGCTTCTACCGGCCGGTCAGCCTTATCCGTCAGGTCACCCCGCTGTCCGGAAATCCACGCATCATCGTGCGCGCACGGCCGCTGGCCGACTGGGGCGCGCACCAGCCGGAAACCACCTGGGGCAGCAATCACATCCGTTGGCTGTTGCCGGATCTGGTACTGCGCCTGACCGCCGATGTACCGGTACGCTTCGTCCGCGATGCCCTACCCTTCGTGCTCAACCATCGCGTGCACCTGGTACTTGGCGTGGACGAATCACTCAACCGCTCGCTCAGCGGCTACGTGCAGGAAGCCATGCAACGCACCCGCAGCTATTGGCGCGAATGGGTGCGTTATCTGTCGGTGCCGCTGGAGTGGCAGGACGCGGTGATCCGCAGCGCCATCACTTTGAAACTGTGCCAGTACGAAGACAGCGGCGCGATCATCGCGGCGATGACCACCTCCATCCCCGAAGCGCCGGGCAGCAGCCGCAACTGGGACTACCGCTACTGCTGGCTGCGTGATGCCGCCTTCGTGGTGCGCGCGCTCAACCGGCTCGGCGCCACCCGTACCATGGAGCAGTTCCTGGGCTACATCTTCAACCTGGCCAGCACCGACGGCAGCCTGCAGCCGCTGTACGGCATTGGCTTCGAGGCCAAGCTCGATGAGGAAGAAGTAGCCTCGCTGTCCGGCTACTGCGGCATGGGTCCGGTACGCCGCGGCAATCTGGCCTGGGTGCAGCGCCAGCACGATGTCTATGGCAGCGTGGTGCTGGCTTCCACCCAGTTGTTCTTCGATCAACGCCTGCAGGACCCGGGCGACTCACATACCTTCGCGCGCTTGGAGCCTCTTGGCGAACAGGCCTTCGCCCTGCATGACGTGCCGGATGCGGGACTGTGGGAATTCCGTGGTCGCACCGAAGTGCATACCTATACCAGCGCGATGTGCTGGGCGGCCTGTGATCGCCTGTCCAAGATCGCAACACGATTGAAACTTGATGGCCGCGCCATCTACTGGCGCGAGCGTGCCAAGCAGATCCACGCGCGGATCATGCACGAATCGTGGAGCGAACAGCTTGGTCACTTCACCGATACCTTCGGCGGTCACCGGCTTGATGCATCCTTGCTGCTGCTGGCCGACATCGGCTTCATCGACGCCAACGACGCGCGCTTCATCGCCACGGTCGAGGCTATAGGCCGTGACCTGAAGCATGGCAATGCCTTGTACCGCTACACCGCCCCGGATGATTTCGGCACACCGGAGACCAGCTTCACCATCTGTACGTTCTGGTACATCGATGCGCTGGCCGCGATCGGGCGCATGGACGAAGCGCGCGAGATGTTCGAGATACTGCTGCAACAGCGCAATCATCTGGGCCTGCTATCCGAAGACCTCAGCTTCGATGGCAAGGCCTGGGGCAACTTCCCGCAGACCTACTCGCATGTGGGGCTGGTGATCGCGGCGATGCGTTTGTCGCGCAGCTGGCAGGAAGCATCGTGAGCCGACTGGTTGTCGTCTCCAATCGTGTAGCGCTACCAGGCGAAAACCGCGCCGGCGGGCTGGCAACCGGCCTGCTTGCGGCGCTGAGCGAACGTGGCGGACTATGGTTCGGCTGGAGTGGGCGCAGCGTCAATGTCGATAGCGGCGCCCTGCATGAAGCCCAGGACGGGCCGATCCGCTACTTGACGATGGATCTTTCCAAAACCGATCTGGACAACTACTACAACGGTTTCGCCAATCGCGCCTTGTGGCCGCTGCTGCATTTTCGGTTGGACCTGGTCGATTACGACCGGCGCAAGCGCGAGGGCTATTGGAAGGTAAACAGGCTGTTCGCCGATACGCTGGCACCGTTGCTGCGCGATGACGATACGGTCTGGATCCACGACTACCATCTGATTCCGCTGGCCGCGTTGCTGCGCGAGCGCGGTGTCGGTTGTCGGATTGGTTTCTTCCTGCATGTGCCGGTGCCTTCGGCCGATCTCATCCAGGCCCTGCCGGACCATCGCTCGCTGTTCTCAGCGCTGTATTCGTACGACCTGCTCGGCTTCCAGACCCGACGTGATGTGGACCGGTTTCAATCCTATGTGCGCCTGTTCGGTGGCGGCACGCTGATCGACAACGACTGGATCAAGGCACCGGACGGGCGCCGCGTTCGCACCTCCGCATTCCCGATCGGAATTGATACCGAGCACATCGCGCGACAGGCCCGCAGCGCGGCAAGTAACAAGCCGGTGCGCGATCTGCGACAAAGCCTGCAGCACCGCAAGCTGGCAATTGGCGTGGACCGGCTGGACTACTCCAAGGGCTTACCGGAACGCTTCCATGGTTTCGAACGTTATCTGCAACGTTATCCGCAGCAGAAAGGCGATATGACTTTCCTGCAGATAGCGCCGGTATCGCGCGGCAGCGTCAACGAATACCGCAAGCTGCGCAGTGATCTGGAGCGGCTGGCCGGGCATATCAACGGCGGCCATGCCGAGGCCGATTGGACCCCGCTGCGTTACGTCAACCAGAACTACGCACACAGCACGTTGACCGGATTTTACCGGCAGGCGGCTGTGGGTTTGGTTACGCCGTTGCGTGATGGCATGAACCTGGTCGCCAAGGAGTACATCGCTGCGCAGGACCCTGAGAATCCGGGTGTTCTGGTGCTGTCACTGTTGGCCGGTGCAGCGGATGAGTTGAAGCAGGCGCTGCTGGTCAATCCGCATGATCTGGATGGTGTGGCCGATGCGATTGCGACGGCAGCGAACATGCCACGGGCAGAACGCATCGAGCGTTGGCGGGCGATGATGGAGCACCTGCGTACGCATGATATCCATCGCTGGCGGCGGGATTATCTGTTGGCGCTGGAGGGGGTTTAGGGCTGGAGCCAAAGGCAGGAGCTTGCCCTCACCCCAACCCCTCTCCCGCAGGCGGGAGAGGGGCTCGCATCGCTTGCGTTCGTAGTGCACTAGCAGCCGACGCATTGCTGGCCCCTCTCCCGTATACGGGAGAGGGGTTGGGGTGAGGGGAAGCTCCTAGCAAGCAGAACCCACCCCACTCAATCCAAAAACCGCCCGCGCTGCTCCGCCGTCGGCAGAAAACAGCTCTCATGCCGCCCAAACCAGCGATACCGGTTCCGTGCCAACCAGCGGTACGCCGGATCGCGCACGGCAGCCGGCAACACCCGCGCAAGCCCAGCCAAGCGCCAAACCCCGCCCAATCCAGTCACCACCCGCAGAATCGCGTCGGTGTCGGTATACGCCACACCTTCGGTGACCAACAGGAACGACAAAGGATCGTCCGGATCCAGCCCGTGCGCGGCCAACAGCGCGCGCCCCTGCGCGCCCTGCATCGCCGCGAACCGGTAGCGGCCGGCCCCGTCGAATCGCAGCAGGAAGCGCACCCAGCGGCTGCACAGCGCGCAGACACCATCAAACACGATCACCGCAGGCTCAGCCATGCGCATCCTCCGGCAACAACCAGCCTTCGTAACGGATCAGCCGGCCGATCAGCGGCATCGACACATCCACCAGGAATTCATAGCGCCCAGCATGCTCACGCTCGCGGCAATGCACCTGCGCGAACCAGCGCGTCGGCAAGGGCAACACACCGAACGCCCAGGCTCGCTCGGCCCGCCACAGTATCTGGCCAGCTTCCTCGCGCAGTCCAAAGCGGAAGCGCACCGCGCCCAACTGCTCGAACAGCCGCCCATCGCGCTGCCATAGCCGTGAAGCCATGTGCGCGGAACCAAAGCGTCGGTTCCAACGTTCTCCGGCCGTATCGACCACGAATTCCACCGTCACCGGCACGCTCGAGGTCGGCGGCAGCCGCGCCAGCCAGGCGCAGGGCGCTACCAGCCAATGCGTACCGCGCAGCACCTCTCCCTGCCCGCTCCAGCGCTGACGCGCAGGGATCGAATGCAGCGCACGTACCTGCGGGGCCAGCTGTTCGAACGCAGGGCCCAGCACCTGCGCAAACAGCGGCAAGCTCATGGTTCCATCCACACCAGGGTGGCGATACGGCCACTACGACGGTCGCGGCGGTGCGAGAACCAGCGCTGCGGATCGGCCATGGTGCACAGGTCGCCACCATGGATCGCGGCTGACTGCATGCCTGCGGCCACCAGCCGCTGTCGCGCCAGCCCGGGCAAGTCCACCAGCCAGTGACCGGGCCGGGTGGCGACGAAATGGCGCTCAGCGGCGCTGGAATGCGCCAGGAAGGCCTCGCGCACGTCGATGCCGACCTCGTAAAGGGCCGGACCGGCCGCGGGGCCTATCCAAGCTACGAGCGCCTCGGCGGGCGTGTGCATGGCGGCCAGGGTGTTTTCCAGCATGCCGCGCGCCAGTCCACCCCAGCCGGCATGGGCCGCCGCCACTTCGCTGCCATCGCGGGCGGCGAATACCACCGGCAGGCAGTCCGCGGTGAGGATGGCCAGCACCACGCCCGGTACCGAGGTTACCGAGGCATCGGCGGTTGGCTCGGCGTCCAAGCCCTGTGCCGTCGGCGGCGCGTCGAAACGCAGCGCCACGCTGCTATGTACCTGGCGCAGCCAATGCGCAGCCGATGGCAGCTTCGCCAGTTGCTGCAATTCGTCGCGGTTACGCTGCACCTGGGCCGGATCGTCGCCATCGGCGGCGGTCCGGTTGCCCAGGTTGAAACTGTCAAACGGGGGCTGCGAGCCGCCGGCGCCATGGCGCATCGTGGTGAAGGCCCGCACCCCCGGGGGCGCGGGCCAGTCAGCAAGCCACAGCGGACTCGCCTCGGCCATTACCAGCGGCCTCGCTCGCGGTCGGCGAAGGCCTTGGAGTCCTCGCGCAGCGCCTTCATCAGCGCCAGCAGATCGGCCGGCACCGGTGCGGTGTTGCTGATGCTCTCGCCGGTGATGGGATGGGTGAATTCCAAGGTTTCGGCGTGCAGGGCCTGGCGCTTGAACCCGCGCAGCGCGGCGACCAGCTCGTCGGTGGCGCCCTTGGGCAGCTTCAACGAGCCGCCGTACAGCGGGTCACCGACGATGGCGTGCTTCAGGTGCGCCATGTGCACGCGGATCTGGTGGGTACGGCCGGTTTCCAGGCGGCATTCCAGCGCGGTATGGGCACGGAAGCGCTCGCGCAGGCGATAGTGGGTCACCGCCTCCTTGCCATCCTCGCGCACGCCCATCTTCAGGCGGTCACGCGCATGGCGGTCGATCGGGGCGTCAGCGGTGCCGCCGGAGACCAGCGCGCCAACCACCACGGCCAGGTACTGGCGATGCACCTCACGTGCGGACAGCTGCTCGACCAGCGCGGTCTGCGCCTGCACGGTACGGGCCACCACCATCACCCCGCTGGTGTCCTTGTCCAGGCGGTGGACCACGCCTGCGCGTGGCACCTTGGCAATCTGCGGGTCACGGAACAGCAAGGCGTTGAGCAGGGTGCCGGTCGGATTGCCGGCGCCCGGGTGGACCACCAGGCCGGCCGGCTTGTCGATCACGAACACGTGTTCGTCCTCGTACAGGACCGACAGGGGGATGTCCTCCGGCAGGGCATGGACTTCGACTTCGAGCACTGCATTCAGGGTGGCGATTTCGCCGCCGCGGACCGGATCGCGCGGGCGGACGGGCTCGCCGTCGAGCAGAACTGCGCCAGATTTGATCCATTCGGTCAGGCGCGAACGGGAGAATTCGGGGAACAATTCGGCCAGGACCGCGTCGAAGCGACGGCCTGCTGCGGAATCGGGAACCTGCGCGTGGCGCGGGCTGGAAGAGGTGTTCTCGGACATGGGTAAAGACCGGCTGTAGACGAAATTATGGGGTCCTGACGACAACAGTCAGTCGCAGGACAGGCCACTAGGCTATCATCGCCCCTTCGTATTCCTGCCGCGTCCTGCCCTGAACCCATGATCCGACGCTCTTCGCTGCTGTCCGCGCCCGTCCGCCTCACCGCCCTGTTGCTGGTTTTGGTCTTCGTCGCCACTGGCTGCCATCGCGGCGCCAAGAAGGACGCCGATGAAGGTGCGCCGGTCGAACAACTGTTTGAAAAGAGCCACAAGCTGATGGAGGGCGGCAATTGGTCCGGCGCCGAAACCAGCTTCAAGCGCCTGATTGCGCAGTATCCGTACGGCCCGTACACCGAGCAGGCGATGATCGAAAGCGCCTACGCCCAGTACAAGGCCGGCAAGAACGATGACGCCGTGTCGAGCATCGACCGCTTCATCCGCACCTACCCCACCCACCGCAACATCGCGTACCTGTACTACCTGCGCGGTCTTGCCAACGGCAACCGCGATACGGTTTTCCTGCGCCGCGTATGGTCGCTGGACCCGAGCCGCCGCGATCTGTCGACCCCGCGCCAGGCCTATGCCGATTTCAATATCGTCACCGAGCGCTACCCGAACAGCCGTTATGCCGCCGATGCGCGCCAGCGCATGGTCGAACTGCGCGACGTTTTCGCCCAGCACGAGCTGGACGATGCCCTGTATTACGCCCGCCGTGGTGCCTGGGTGTCCGTGGTTGGCCGCGCCAACTACCTGCTGGAGACCTACCCGCAGAGCGCCTTCCAGTACGACGCAGTCGCGCTGCTCGGCGAGGCTTACACCAACCTGGGCAACAAGACCCTGGCCGACGACGCCCGCCGCGTGCTTGAGCTGAACCAGCCGGCACATCCGTGGCTGGCCGGCAACTGGCCGAAGTACCCGTGGATGATCCGCAAGCTGAACCCGTTCGCGGGTGAGCGCTCAGTGGCCACCGGCCAGAGCAGCGCCACGATGAACCGCGGCAAGTAAGCTGCTGCGGTACTGCTGCTGATTGGAAAGGGGCCTATGGGCCCCTTTCTTGTTTCTGGGATTTGGGTTTGGGCCTAGGTTTGGGCCTGCTTCGGCCCTACCCCTTTGGGTTTGTTTGGGGTTTGCTTGCTAGAAGCCTCCCCTCACCCCAACCCCCGCTCCGCGCCCCGGCCCTTGCGCTGGCGCAAGGTCGTTCAAGGAGCAGCGAACCACCAGTCCAGTGATCCTTGAACGACCCTGCGCCTGCGCAATAAAAAATGTCCGCAGTCAAGCGATTGTTGAAATCAGCCTGATGGCCGGAAGTCTATATGGGGTGCGGGTTTGGCTCTACTTCGGGCCGCCTTGCGGGGCTGTGGCGTTGTGGGCTGGGAGCCACATAGGAGCTTCGCGGTAGAAAGCCCGAGCGTGCTGCATCGGGGGCGGTTGCCTGCAGGCGGTAGCCGCGTTTGGTCTTCATAGCCCAATCGGTCGCCGTCCTCCAGAATGAAGAACGCGCAGCCTTGGGCTGCGCGTTTGAGGGATGGCCGCCAGCGGAAACCGGCATCATCAGCTTGGCTTCGGCGGCGCGGCCTTGCCCGCGCCTCCCTTCCTGAATCCCCGATCTCCGACCATGAAGGCTTCTAGCATGTGCGGAATTAGCACCGTGGCATCGACCGCCTCGCCGTAGGTCTGCGCGTGCAGCGTAGCGTAGCGGTCGAGGTCGGCTTTCAGGCTGGCCGGGCAAGCAAAAGTCAGCTTCGTGGATTCCGTTTTCGGCAGCGGCCCGAGCCGTAGCTTGCGCGTCGTCATCGCGAAGTCCCCCTGTTGAAGAAAAGTGGCTGGTACGGCCGCAGCACCAGATCGCGGTTGACGATGATGCGAACCGGCAAGCCGGGGCGCTCCGTCAAGGTGGGCTGGATGTTGAGGTTGCGCCGGGTCATCTCCTGACCGACCTGATTGATGCTGTCCTGGGCGCTATCGCGGCCGGCGATGATGACGCGATCACCGTCCTGCCGGTTCTCCGGCGCAGCCAGTTCGGCACCGATGCCCAGTAGCGTCGTCAGTGCCGCACCGGCAAAGACGCGATCCCAATGCCAATCCACATCATCTTCCAAGCCGGCGTAGCCGGCCGGATCGGTGCCGGCCAAGTTGTCGAGCTTGAGCGAAGACGTGTCGGGCAGGATGATCCGGTTCCACACCACTTGCACGCGGCTCTGCCCGTAGCTGACCTGGCTGTTGTATTTGCCCAGGATGCGTGACCCCTGCGGGATCAGCAGGAACTTGCCGGTAGCCGTGTCATAGACCGGCTCCGTCACTGTGGCGATCACATCGCCCGGCAAGTCCGACTTGATGCCCGTCACCAGCGCCCCGGCGACCACCGTTCCGGCCATGACCTGATACGGCGACGCCGGCAGCGTCAGGTTGCCGGAATCACGGGCTTCCGTGGTTCCGGCTTTCTGGAATGCCTCTTTCTGGTCTTGCCGGTTCTGCACGGCGGTCGGGTCGGCGGGCTGGGCCGCCGTCGACGCAGGCCCGGCCGCCAGCGGGTCGAAGGCCGCATTGGCGGTGAAGCCCGGCGCAGCGGCTACCTGTGTCTGCGCCACCGGCGCGGCCTTCTGCGAACCAGAGCGGAAGAACACCGCCGATGCCGCTGCTGCTTCGGCTTCCTTGCGCAACGCGTCGTTGGGGTCGTTGCCGGGGGCCGCGTAGGCGGCCGTCACCGGCTGCTGCGACTTCACAATGGCCGGGCCAAGATCGCCTGGCAGCGGCGGCCCCAACTCCGGCACGGATGCCGCCAAGGGGGGCGGCAGCTTCGAGTAGTCCGCCGGCAGCGCGTCCAACCCTTCGGACTTCGAGACGCGATCGACGTTGTAAAGCTCGGTCTGCTCGCCTGCACCGCGCCGCTGCGGTTGCAGCGACCACATCAGCGCGCCGAGCACAGCGACCGAGAGACCGCCGACGAGGATGGCCAGCGTGCGCCGGTTCAGGCGCGTGACCGGGCGCGGTTGGGCGCGCAGCGCAACTGCCTCGGGTGCCACCTTGCCCGCATGCGGCGTGGCGAGGTCGGGAGTGTCGTCCTGGCTCATGGTCAGTTCCTCCGCGCCAAGCCATCCGTGCGTTCGATACGCACCACGTCACCCTTGTCGCCGCCCAGGCGCAGTTCGGCCGCGCCGAACAGCCGATCCACGATGTAGTAAGGCGAGCGAAAACGGTAATTCACCAGTTGTCCGTCGCCCTGCGCGCCGATGACGAACAGCGGTGGCAGCTCGCCTTGGGCGATTCCCGGCGGGAACTGGATATAGACCTTCTCGCCATCGTCGAAGGCGCGCAGCGGCTTCCACGGCGGATTGCTGCCTGAGACGGAATATCGGAAGCGGATCTTCTCCAGCGACAGTCCGGTATCGACCGGTGCGGCGGCGCTAGCCGCCTGCGACTGGCGCTGCAAGGCCAACATCCGGTCTTTTGGGTAGTCCCAGGACACCGACGCCATCCATGCCTTTTCCGTCGAGGTCAGTTCCAGCAGGTATGTTCTGCGACTGGTGGTGATGACCAAATTCGTCTTGAGGCCTGAGCGGATGGGCTTGACCAGCACATTGATGCGCATCGCGTCGCCGCTGCCGCTGGACGTGTCACCGACGATCCAGCGCACGGTATCGCCGGCTGCGACCGTCACTAGTTCCTCGCCCGGCTGCAAGGAAACCACGGTCACGCGTCCCGGCGCGGCATAGACTTGGTAGAGCGCACCATCGGTGAAGGGCCACACCTGAATCGCATTGACGTAGCCCTCGCGCGTGGGCGCGATGCGCGCCTCGGCATTGGCACGGGAAACGCGCACCTTCTCATCGGCCGGCTCCGGCTTAGCCGGGGCCGCGTCCAACTCGTGCAGCGGCTTCAACTGCGCTGGCAGCGCCAGCGGCTCGGGCATGGCGACGACTTCCACTGGAGCAGGCGGCTCCGGCAGCGGCTGTGCCTGCACCGGCTCATCGAGCGAAATGGACGGAGGCGGCTTGCCCTGCGAAGCGCAGCCCGACAGGGCCACCACGGTCAGCGCGAAAGCGTATAAGCGGAAAGACAGGTTCATGGCTTGGCTCCTTCAGAAGAATCCAGTTCGCGGCTCCACGACAGGCCGTTGACGTAGATACCCAGCGGGTTCTTGCGCAGGCGCTGTTCGGTGCGCGGGGTTTGCAGGACGGTGGAAAGCACCGCGTTCCATCGCTCGGTCCCGGCGGGGGCACCGTTGATGAACCGTTGCTCCGTCCAACGGACGTTGAACGAGGCATCGCTGGCGCGTACCACGCTGGTGATCTGCACCGTCACCGACTCGCGGCCAACACGGGCGAAAGGATCGTTCTTGCTGGCGTAGTCGTTGAGCACCGCCGCGCCTTTGTCGGTGGTGTAGTCGTAGGCGTCCAGCCAGTTTTGCCGCACCACGATGGGATCGATAGACAGCGAGCGCACCAGCGTCACGAAGCGCGCCAGGTGGTGCGCGATCTGCGCATCGGCGGGCCGGTACGGCGTGGCGGCTTCGCCGACGGCGCGCACCTGCCCCGACTGATCGACCTCGATGACGTAAGGGGTGACGATGGACTGCGCCGAGCGCCACACCAGGCCACCGGCCATCAGCAGCGCAAGCGTGAGGCAGCCGAAGGCCATAAAACGCCAGTTCTTGGCCTGGACGCGGGCCGAGCCGATGCGCTCGTCCCACACCTGCGCGGCGGATTGGTACGGGGTGGCAGGCTGCGGCGTGTCGGCATAGCGCACCTGCGGGCGTTTGAATCGCATAGGGTTCTCCTTGGTGGTCAGGTATCGGGTCACGCATCGGGGCGCAGGCTTGGGCCTTGCCCTGAGCCGCCGCCGTCGCCACTGCGCAGCGTGTGGGCTGCGGTGGTTGCGGCATGGGTGATCTGCTGGCGGCGGTGCATCCGCTTTGCCCAGGCGGGTTGCTCTTGCTTCGGCGCGCTGGCTGCGCCTTCGCCTGCGGCGGCCTGGCCGGAACCGGCAGCGCCGACATCCGCACCGTTCCATCCTGCCCGGAAGGAGTCGGCCACCTTCTGACCGGCAGCGGAAGCGCCCGATGCAGCTCGGCGGCCTGCCGCTTGCGCGCCGGTCTTGGCGACATTGCCGAGGCCCGCAGCCGCGCCTTTAGCCCCGCCGCCCGCAGCGGCGGAACCGGCCTGGAATGCGGACTTGGCGCTGCTGGCCGCCGACGTGGCGGCGCGTGCGCCGCTCCCGGCCAGCTTTGCGGCGGCCGGGGCCATGCGTGCGCCCGCCATGACGGCACCGCCCACGCCGGTCGCGGCGGCACCGATGGCAACACCCGTGCCTACCGCGCCGACGGCAGCGCCCGCCATCGCACCCGCGCCGAGCTGCGGCGCACCGGACACAAGGCCCGTGGCGATGCCGGGGCCGAAGATGCCCAGCGCCAGCAAGGCAAGCGAAGCCAGCATCACGACAAGCGCATGGTCGATGGAAGGCTCGTCGGGATGAACCTGGAACTCCGCGAACAGGCCCGAGCCGATGCCGACGATTACCGCCAGCACCAAGACCTTGATGCCTGACGAAACCACATTGCCGAGCACCTTTTCCGCGAGGAACGAGGTTTTGTTCCAGAGCGCAAACGGGATCAAGACGAAGCCGGCAAGCGTGGTCAGCTTGAACTCGATCAACGTGATGAAAAGCTGAACCGCGAGCACGAAGAAACAGAGGATCACCACCAGCCAAGCGATGAACAGCACCACGATGGGGTCGAGGTTCACGAACACTTCGGGGAAGCCGGCCATGTCACCGATCTGGTCGAGGATCGGCGCAGCGGCGTCGATGCCGGTCTTGGCAAGCCGACCCGGCTGCAAGAAGTTCTCCATCGTTATGGCCGAGCCAGTGGCGGTGATGCCTAGCCCGGCGAACGAGCGGAACACGATGCTCGACAGCCAATTGAAGTTACCGATGATGTAGGCGAAGGCACCGACGTAAAGCACCTTGCGCAGCAGCTTGGCGATCACGTCCTCGCCCTGGCCGGTCGCATGGCTCATGGCCCAATACAGACCGGCAATGGTCATGTCGATGACAATGAGAGTGGCCGTCAGGAACGCGACTTCGCCTTGCAGCAGACCGAAACCGGAGTCGATGTAGCGCGAGAAGGTATCGAGGAATCTGTCGATGATCGTTACGTCGTTCATGGCGTGTCCTCCGCAGCGGCGAGCGACGCATCACCTTCCGGCGCGTCGTCGGTTGGCGTGTCGAAACTCGCCGGAATCGGCGGCAGTTCTGCCAGCGTCCGGTATTCGTCCGGCCCAGTCTGGCCGGTGAAGAAGCGCCGCCGGAAGGCTTCGGCAGCGGCGCGACAGGTGTCTTCGCCTGCGGTTTGCCGGTCGGCTGCGCATTGGGCGCGCAGCGCCTTGAGCCGCACGGGATCGGCGGCCAAGGTGGCGGTCAGGTCTTCAGCCGGCTGCTGGCCACATGCGGTCAGCAGCACGGCCAGCAGGACAGGAACGCATCGCATGGCCGCCTCCCGTCAGTTGTTGTAGAAGTTGACGGACTGCGGTGTGTACGGCGTGCCGGTGCCCAGGAAGCGCCGCCGCACTTCGCGGGCGCGCTCGGTGGCCGCTGCCTGCCGCGCCAGCTCCAGCGAGGCCGCCCTGTCTTGTGTGATCTGGAGCTGCTGGGCCTGGATGGACTGCTTGGCCTGCAAGGCGAGAAGCTGGTTCGTTGCCTGCATCGCTTGCAGCGCACCCGTGGCCGATTGGCTTTGGCTCACGAGGTCGGCCAGCGCGCTTTCGTCTTGCGTCAGGTTCTGCGACACCTGCGCCTGCATCCGCATCGCGGTGTGCAGGCCGTCGAGCGTGTTCTTCCAGCGTTCGCGTGCGTCCTGTGCCATGCGGTCGCCGCTGATGGTGGCGGCGTACTGCTCCGGGTACAGGCGCGAGAACGTGGCATCCATGCTCTGCACGTCGTAGGCCAGCCCTTGCGCCTCGGCAATCAGGCGTTCAGTCGTGGCGAGCGTCGAGCGCAGCCGGTTGACGATGTTGAAGTCGAGATTCGCCAGGTTGCGCGCCTGGTTCATCAACATCTGCGCTTCGTTCTGGAGCTGGTTGATCTGGTTGTTGATCTGCTCCAGCGTGCGGATGGCAGTCAGCGTGTTCTGCACCAAGTTGACGGGATCAACGAAAGTGAGCGCCGCCGCTGGCTGAGCGAGCATCAGCGAGCCGGCCAGCGCGGCGGCGAGCGAAACGGAAAGTACACGGGTCTTCATGGCGAAATCTCCAGGGGTTGAGTAGCGAGGAAAGAAGCCGCCGACGGCGAGGACGGCAGCAGGTCGGCGGCCCAATCGAGGCCGCGATGGCGTAGCCACGCACCGGCGAAGCCGGGAGCGCCGGCCTGCGTCAGCACTCGGTCAATGTCGCGTTGGTCTTGCGGTGTGGATGCGCCCGAGAAGGCGAGCGCGGCTGGCCCCAGGTCGAGGTCGAACAGACGATTGCCCAGGCGCGATTGGTAGTAGTAGTCGCGCTTGGGCTGCGCGGTGGCGACGATTTCGATTTGCCGACTGTTGAGGCCAAAGCCCTCGTAGACCGTGCGAATCTGCGGCTCGGTCGCCTGCGGGTTGGGCAAGAAAATCCGGCTCGCGCAGCTTTCGATGATCGCGGGCGCGATGGTCGAATCCTTGATGTCGGCAAGCGACTGCGTGGCGAAGATCACCGACACGTTTTTCTTGCGCAGAGTTTTCAACCATTGCCGGATGCGTGCCGCGAAGGACGGTTCATCAAGGAATAGCCAGGCTTCATCGAGAATCAGCAGCGTGGGAGCACCGTCGAAACGTGCATCGAAGCGGGCGAACAAGTAGCGCAGCACCGCTTGCACGGCGGCGGGGCTGTGCATTAGCTCTTCCATCTCAAAGCCCTGCACGTCGCCGCTGCCGAGCCGGTCGCGGTCGGCATCCAGTAGCTTGCCGTGCGCGCCGCCCAGCACATACGGCGACAATGCCTGCCGCAGCGCGTTCGATTGCAGCAGCACCGAAAGCCCGGTCATCGTGCGCTGCTCCACCGGCGCACCAGCGAGGCTGCCGAGCGCCGACCAAATGGCGGCTTTCTCGTCGGGGCCGACGGTCACGCCTTCATGCAGCAGGCGGCCTTCGATCCACTCGGCGGCCCAGGTGCGATAGCCTTCGCTGTCGATACGGGCCAAGGGCTGAAAGGCAATGGCGCCGTCCGCGCCGAGGTCGTAGTGTTCGCCGCCCAGGCCCAGCACCGTCGCCCGCATGGATCGCCCCATGTCGAAGGCGAAGATGCGCGAGCCGCCATAGCGGCGGAACTGCAAGGCGAGCATCGCCAGCAGGACAGATTTTCCCATGCCCGTCGGCCCCGCGACCAGCGTATGCCCCACGTCGCCGATGTGCGTCACCAGCCGGAACGGCGTCGCGCCATCCGTGCGCGTGACGATCAGCGGCGGGCCGTCGAGATGGGCGTTTTTCTCCGGCCCAGCCCACACGGCGGACACCGGCATCATGTGCGCCAGATTCAGCGTCGAGACGATGGGCTGGCGCACGTTGGCATAGGCATTGCCTGGTATGGACGACAGCCACGCATCGACTGCATTTAAGGTTTCGGGGATGGTGACGAAGCCACGTCCTTGGATGACACGTTCCACCATGCGCAGCTTTTCGTCGGCTACGGCAGGGTCGTCATCGAACACCGTCACCGTGGCGGTGAGGTAGCCGAAGGCGACTTGATCGCTGCCAAGCTCTTGCAAGGCGGCATCCGCGTCGGCCGCCTTGTTGCTGGCATCCGTGTCCACCAGCGGCGATTCCTGCTGGAAGATGGTTTCGCGCAGTAGCGCAATGACATTCTTCCGTTTCGCAAACCACTGGCGACGCAGGCGGCCCAGCTCCTTTTCCGCCTCGGCTTTATCGAGGCAGAGAAACCGGGTACTCCAGCGATAGGCAAAGCCCAGGCGATTGAGGTCGTCCAGCAGGCCCGGCCAGGTCGAGGTCGGAAAGCCCCGCACCGACACCACGCGCAGATGCTGGTCACCCAGCATGGGCGCAAGGCCGCCGACTAGGGCGGAATCGGCCAGCAGTGCGTCGAGGTGGAAAGGCACCTCGGGCACGGCCAGCCGGTAGCGCCGCGTGGACACCGTGGCGTGAAGATAAGTCAGCGTCGCGGCATCGTCCAACCAGACGATTTCTGGCATCACGCCATCGAGCAGGTCGAAAACCCGATCCGTTTCTGCCAGGAAGGCGTCAAGCCGACCGCGCCAGTCCACACCATCGCCCGGCGCGTGCTCGTAGAGCAGCTTGGCTGCACGAGCGCGGGATTCCTCCGGCGGCAGATAGGCTAGCGTCAGGTGATAGCTGCTTTCGTAGTGGTTCCCCGATTCCTCAAAGGCAGCGCGGCGTTCTTCGTCCACCAGCCAGGACAGCGGTTCGGGAAAGTCGGAATGCGGATAGTCCGCGGCCGACTGGCGCTCGGCTTCCACGAACAGCGCCCAGCCCGAACCCAGCCGGCGCAACGCGTTGTTTAGCCGTGCCGTCGTGGCGATCAATTCGCCCTGCGTGGCGCTGTCCAGATCAGGCCCGCGAAAGCGCGCCGTGCGCTGAAACGAGCCATCCTTGTTCAGCACCACGCCCGGCGCGATCAGCCCAGCCCAGGGAAGCCAGTCGGCCAGCAAGGCGGGCCGCTGGCGGTATTCGGCAAGGTTAAGCATGGCGGCGTCTCCTACACGTCCAGCAGCGGCTTGTGCTTGATGTGCCGGGCGAAGACCTGCATGAACTGCGGATCGACCCTCGCGCCCCACACGGCCAGCGAGTGACCGACGATCCAGAGCACTACGCCAGGAATCCAGAGTTGCAGGCCCAGCCCGACGGCAGCGGCTAGCGTGCCGTTGGCAATCGCCACCGTGCGCGGTGCGCCGCCCATCAAGAGCGGCTCGGTCAGCGAGCGATGTAGCGGCACCTCGAAGCCGGCCGCGAAGCTATCCGGGCCACTCATACGACAGCCCCGCCGGAGAAGCTGAAGAACGACAGGAAGAACGAGGACGCGGCGAACGCGATGCTCAAACCGAACACGATCTGGATCAGCTTGCGAAAGCCGCCCGACGTGTCGCCGAAGGCGAGCGCGAGGCCCGTGGCGATGATGATGATGACCGCGACGATGCGTGCCACCGGCCCCTGAATCGACTCCAGAATGGATTGCAGCGGGCCTTCCCACGGCATCGAGGAGCCGGATGCCTTCGCCGTGCCCGCCGTCATCAGCATGACTGCGGCCAGCAGCAGGCCGTGGTGCGCGGGGCCGGCCAGCCGCCGCAGGCGTGCGATGGTTGAAACCGGATTTACGGAATTACGGAAAGCGTGAACGTGCATCTGCGTCATGGCAGTTCTCCAGGTAGGTCAAGGGACGAGGAAGGCGCAGCGGCATCGGCTGCGAGAGGAACCGGCATCAGCTCGGGAAACGGTGTTTCCAGCGCGTCCGCCAGGCGATAGCCGGTGCCGTCGAAACCGACGACACGGGCGATGCTTTCGACGCGGCGCTTGCGGCCACGCCCGGCGATGTGGATCACGACGTTGACCGCCTCGGCGATCAGCGCACGCGGTGGGTTCACCGCCACTTCAAGAATCAACTGTTCGAGGCGCAGCAGCGCGCCCAGCGCGGAACCGGCGTGGATGGTGGCGATGCCGCCGGGGTGGCCGGTGCCCCACACCTTAACCAAGTCCAGGGCTTCGCCGCCGCGTACCTCGCCGACGATCACGCGGTCGGGGCGCAGGCGCATCGTGGCCCGCACCAGCTCGGTCATAGACACGACGCCAGCGCGGGTGCGCAGCGGCACATGGTCGCGGGCTGCGCATTGCAGCTCGATGGTGTCTTCGAGCACAAGCACGCGGTCGCCCGTGGCGGCGATCTCCGCAAGCAAGGCATTGGCGAGTGTGGTTTTGCCGCTGCTCGTCGCCCCGGCGATCAGGATGTTCTGGCGCTCACGCACGGCGCGGCGCAGGAACTCGGCCTGGCCTGTGGTCAAGATGCCGTCGGCCACATAGCGATCCAGCCCGATGATGCTCACGGCGCGCTTGCGCAGCGCGAAGGCTGGGCCGGGCGCTGCGGGCGGCAAGATGCCCTCGAACCGCTCGCCGGTTTCGGGCAGCTCGGCGGTCAGCAGCGGCCGTCCGCGATGCACCTCTGCGCCGACGTGCGCAGCCACCAGCCGGATGATGCGTTCGCCATCGTCTTGGGACAGCTCCACGCCCAGCGGCATGCGGCCCGATGACAACCGATCCACCCATAGGGTGCGGTCGGGGTTGAGCATGATTTCCACCACGTCGGGGTCGGCCAGCGCAGCGGCGATGACTGGCCCCATTGCCGTGCGCAGCATCTGGATACGGCGATCCAGAGAGGTTGCGGCGGATGAGAGTTCGGGCGGGGTTTGCGGAATGGCGCTCATGAGGCACGCTCCTGCGCTTCAGCCAGTGCCTCCGCGTCATCCATTCGCGCCGGGTCTGGGTGCAGTTCTTCCACAACGTCGCGCACCAGGCTGCGGCCACGCAGCAGGTGGCGGCCGAGCCGCTCCACGAATTGCTCGAAACGCGCTTTGCCTTGGGCGCGAGCTGCGTCCTGATGGGCTTCGGGAATCGGGGTGCTGACGGTCAGGAAGTAGCGGATGAACAGCGCCAGTGTTTCGATCTGGATGTTCTGGTCGCGCTCCATGCGCTCGGCCTGCCGCGACAGGCGATCGAGCCGCTTGGCGATGGCCGCCTCGCGCTGGTCGCCAGCATCGGGCGATAGCCACGACGCGAGCGCCGCCGCGACAATGGACGACTTGGACACGCCTTTCTTGGCGGCCAGTTCTTCGAGACGCTTGGCGTGCTCGGGCTGAATGAACAGATTGAGGCGGTATTGGCTCATAAGTCGATTCCGTCGTTGGGGTCGAGGGAAGCCAGCCGGGCCGTGCGCTGCATGGCCGGGTCGAGCTGGCCGGGAAGCGGCAGCGGCAGGTCGTCGTCGTCATCGAGCAGAGTCAGGTCATGGCCGGCGAGCAGCGGTTCGGGGCTGTATTCGCTGACTTCGGATAGCTCCGGCTGTCGGCGTGGGCCGCCGTCATCGGCGGTGCCTGTGCCATCGCCGGACAGGCCCGCAGCCCGGACCGTTGACACGGCTGGGATCGATAGGCCGCTCCAGTCGTCGGGCCGGGCCGGTGGCGCGTCCGCGTATTGCCCGGCCGCGAGCACAGGCGGCGGTAAAACGCGGTTCTTGAAATTCGCGTCGGCGTAGTAGCGCAGCTTCTTGGCCTTGATCGGTGCCACGCTGGACACCATCACCACAGCTTCCTCAGTCGGAAGCTGCATCACTTCACCGGGCGTCAGTAGCGGGCGGGCCGTCTCCTGCCGCGACACCATGAGGTGCCCCAGCCACGGTGCCAATCTGTGCCCGGCATAGTTGCGCTGCGCGCGCAGTTCGGTAGCGGTGCCAAGCGTTTCGGAGATCCGTTTCGCAGTGCGTTCATCGTTGGTGGCGAACGTCACGCGGACATGGCAGTTATCCAGAATCGAATGGTTCTGGCCGTAGGCTTTGTCGATCTGGTTGAGCGATTGGGCGATAAGAAAACTGCGGATTCCGTAGCCCGCCATGAAGGCAAGCGCCGTCTCGAAGAAGTCCAGGCGGCCCAGCGCCGGGAACTCATCGAGCATCAGCAGCAGCTTGTGGCGGCGTTCGATGCCGTCGCTGCCGTCGAGCGATTCGGTGAGCCGTCGGCCGATCTGGTTGAGGATCAGGCGAATGAGCGGTTTCGTCCGCGAAATATCCGAAGGTGGCACTACCAGATAAAGCGACACCGGATGCTCGGACGCGATCAGGTCGGCGATACGCCAGTCGCAGCGCGAGGTGACTTCGGCCACCGTGGGGTCGCGGTAGAGGCCCAGGAACGACATGGCGGTGCTCAACACGCCGGAACGCTCGTTGTCCGACTTGTTGAGCACTTCGCGCGCCGCCGAAGCGACGACTGGATGCGGGCCACCACCTTCCACGTTCACGAGGTGCTGTGTGGTCATCATCCGGTGCAAGGTCAGCTCGAAGGGGCTGGCCGGATCGGAGAGGAAATTGGCGACGCCGCGCAGCGTCTTGTCCTCGCCCGCGTAGAGCACATGCAGGATGGCCCCGACCAGCAGCGCGTGCGAAGTCTTCTCCCAATGGTTGCGCTTCTCAAGCGCGCCTTCTGGATCGACCAGAATGTCGGCTATGTTCTGTACGTCACGCACTTCATGTGCGCCGCGCCGAACTTCTAGCAGCGGGTTGTAGGCCGCCGACTTCGCATCGGTCGGATTGAACAGCAGGCAGTGTGAGTAGCGTGAGCGCCAACCTGCGGTGATCTGCCAATTCTCGCCCTTGATGTCGTGGACTACGGCGGATGCAGGCCAAGAAAGCAGCGTCGGCACCACAAGGCCGACGCCTTTGCCTGAGCGCGTGGGCGCGAAAGTGAGGATGTGTTCCGGGCCTTCATGCCGAAGGTACTTGCCATCGTGCTGACCGAGGAACACGCCGATCGGCTGCGTAAGGCCGGCTTTGCGAATGTCCTCCGTACTTGCCCAGCGTGCCGAGCCATAGGTCGTGACTAGGCGTGATTGACGAGAGCGCCAGATCGACATGCAGACTGCGACCACCACCGCCAGCAAGCCACTGCCACCCGCTATGGCACCGCCCGTGTCGAAAACGCGTGGCGCGTAGGCATCGAAGAAGAACCACCACTCAAACAGCTTCCACGGGAGGTAGATCGGTGTGCCGAGGAAATCAAACCAGGGGGAGCCAAGGCGTACCTGATAGCCAAGGGCTGCTGCCGTCCATTGTGTGGCGCCCCACACACCCGCGATCACGATGCCGAATACCACGGCTATCTGACCGAACAGCACATTCGTACCTTGCATAGCCCCGCCTCCAATCTCTCCTACGCTGATTCCCTTGGGAAACGCGGCTTAGAAATGTGCCGCAGGCGTCAGGATCGGTGCTGGCTTAGTGCCGGTCAAAGACCGTTTGGGGCAGAAAGGTCGATAAGAAAGAATGAATTCGCGCTGTGTCTAGCCAGGGAGTGACTCCGTAAGCGCCGGCGAATATCAGCGTGCCGAACAGAAGATTCAGGCAGACTAGCGAATTGCTGAATTGCTGAATTGCTGAATTGCTGAATTGCTGAATTGCTGAATTGCTGAATTTCAGAATTTGGGGGATTCTTTGGGCGGTGTGTATGGCGTTTTTCCGTCACCGTAGAACCGCTTACGTGTTGCCTCCGCTACCCGGTTGCAAAGCAGTTCGCCCAAAGTAGGCCGATCCGTCTTGCATTGCTGGCGCAACTTCTTGAGCTGTTCCGGGTCTGCCACCAGCTCTTCTACTGTCGGGGTTTTCTTTTCTGCACTAGTGGCTTTGTGCGGTTTATCAGATTGACCGCATGCGACTAGCATTGCAGCGACGAGCGTGATGGCGAGTCTCATGGCATCAATTCCTCCGGAAGATCGGGATTTCGGCTTTTTGTTGACCTGAGAAACTCTGGCAATTCGATGGCCTGTACTCGCTGAATGAAGCGCGCAAGCTCGTCAAACGGATCGCCTTCAAGTCTGAGTAGATAGGTCGTCAAAGGTGGTACGCGTGTCGAAAGCGGCCTCGCCACGACTCCTGGCTCTCGGGAGGCTGCAATGTGTGCAGCCCCTGTAAGTCCGAGTGCAAAACCGGCAGATACCAACGCCATCATCAGGTCGAAAGTGGTAACCCGCTCGGCAACTAGAGGCTGCATTTCAGCCCGGCTAAGTACTCGCTCAATGTGCTTGGCGTGGCCCTCGCACACTTGAGGATCAGATAGCACTAGCGGGTAGCGCAGCAGTTCATCCAATGGAATTCGCTTAAGAGCCAGCAACGGATGCCGAGCTGGCAGCGCCACCATAAGCGTGTCAGTCCACGCGGGAAGTGCGACGATTCCATCACCTACGTCGTCGGACTGTGCAAAGCCGACGTCATACAGGTCGTCGTGCAATCCTTTGATTTGTTGGGATAGTGGCACCTCAAAAAAGCGAATCTCAACCTCGGGCTCCTCCTCGCGACACAACGCCAATAGGGCTGGTAAGCACAGTAGTGTTGCGCCGTCTGACAAGGCGACGCGGAGTTGTCCATGAAAGCCATTTTTTGCTGCCTTCACGCAGTCCCGCGCCTGTTGCAAGGATGCGAACACCCGAGGTGCGTGCTCCATGAGCATCAACCCAGCTCGTGTCAAACGCGTGCTTCTCGTGTTCCGAATAAAGAGCTGTGCTCCTAACTCCTCTTCGAGTTCTTTGATCGTGCGAGACAGTGGGGACTGCTCAATATGCAGTTTCGCAGCGGCGCGAGCGAAGTGAAGTTCCTCGGCGAGCGCCATAAAACAACGTAGATGTCGAATTTCCATGCGTCCCCTACTAATCGTCGATCTATTCAGTATTTAAAACTCGCTGCCATGCTGCGTTCTTCCAACTCAAGGACTCAGGGTGAAGATTGCAGATTCACATGCTCTGGCGAACCAGAAAGCGCTTTAGCGAGAACACCCCATTGCACGGCTGCGTCGGCGCGAGCACGGACCAGAGCCGCTCGCTGGGACAAGGTGCCACGCTCCGCTTCTGCAACAACGGTCGCATCCACCTGTCCCGCCTCAAAGAGGCGTCGACTGCGGTCAAGGAGTCGATCAGCGACGACAAGACCATCGACCTGATGCTGCAGAGAAGTCCGCTGGGTCTGCCAGCCCAGATAAGCGTTCTCCACATCCTGAAGCGCAAGCAAAACCGTGCGTTCCAGGTCAGCCTGTGCGCCGCGACTGCGTGCTGAGCCCTCGTCGATTCCCGCTTGTATTGCTCCACCGTCAAAGATCGGAAGCGTCACACCCAAGCCCAGAGAGAAAATGTTCCCTGCCACACGTGTTCCGTTGTTCTCGAAGCGTTGGCGCCCACCACTCAAATCGAGCACAAGTTTGGGGAACCGCTCGCCTTCTGCTGCGTTCCATCGCGCCGTCGCCGCTGCAAGACGCGCCTGCGCGGCTCTGACGTCGGGGCGCTGCTGCAGCAATTCGCCTGGCACGCTTCTGGGAGTCCAATCGGGCATGGTGAGAGAGGCAAGCGCAGGACCGCTGCCAAGCGCCCCCGGAATCCGGCCAACGAGCACATCCAAGGCATGCGTTGCTTCGCCGCGTACGCGTCGCAACTGCTCTTGCTCCACCCGGAGGGCGATGACCTCGGAACGCGTGCGTTCAATGTCAAAGCCCGTAGCTTGACCTGCCTTGAACTTCTGCTCTGTCAGACGCTCAAGGCGCTCGGCGACTTGAAGTCGCTCTTTTGCCAGATCTTCCAGCTCTGCCGCCTGCCGCTGCTGCAGTGCAGCGGACACTGTCTCAAAGGCGATCTGCCAACGTGTCGCGAACCAGTTCTGTTCGACAGCAACTGCGTCCATCCGTGCGCCATCAGCGGCATGCGAGAGGCGGCCCGCTAGATCAACTTCCCATGAAGCCGACAGCGGAAGCCTGGCATCGCTGCTGATGGTCGGTGCCAAAGAAAAGTCGCGCGCGCGCGTTGCTTGGGGCGTGAGCGCCAAGCTAGGGAACATTGAAGCGCGTGTACGTCGGGTGATCGCCACAGCTTCATCAATCCGCGCTCTTGCAATAGCGAGATCGGTGTTGTGCTCCAGCGCGTTGCGCACCAGCGCGTCAATCAGCGGATCACCGTACGCCGTCCACCACTCGGCCGGGAGTGCTTGTGCTGGCACCTGCTGCACAGCCAGACCCGCTTCGTTCATGAATTTGGCCGGAACCTCAACGCGTGATGTCTCCACCCTGTGAGGCGAGTGGCTGCACGCGGCGAGAAGCGTGATCGATAGGAATGCAACAGCAGTAAGGCCGCGGCGGGCGTAGGGATCGGACATGTTGAGCCACTAGGTTGTGAATTGAGGAGGCCGTCTTGACGGGCATAGTTCATGGCGTGTACTATACCGTCCAGACGGTTCAAAAATCAAGCATCTTTGGAGTTTCACCATGGCAACTCGTATGAAATCAAGCCCAGAGGAGTCGCATTCGGCGGACAACGGCGCTGAAGCCCCCTCCATCTCTAAGAAAGCGCAACAAACACGGGAGCGCATCCTTCAAGCTGCGCGTGACGTAGTCATGGAGGGAGGTGCCGGGCACCTAACGCTTGACGCGGTCGTTGCACGGGCAGGAATGAGCAAAGGTGCGTTCCTGTACCACTTCAAGACCAAGCGCGATCTGCTCCTCACGATTATTGATGACCAGGTCTCGGCGTTTAATGGCGGGCAGGAAGAGCGAGAGCTGCCATTCGTCGGCGATCCAGACCCTTGGCTATCCAGCCAGGTCTCGGCTATGCCTGACGGCGGGATGCAAAAGATGAGCGCTGCATTGCTGGCGGCCGTGGCTGAAGACCCCACGCTGCTTGAGCCTGTGCGCGGCTGGTACCGCAGGCAGTACGAGAACGCGAGCAAATCTCCACGCGGCACCGATATCGCCGGAATCGTTCTATTTGCCTTGGACGGAGTCTTCCTCGCCGAAATGATGGGTTTTCCGACGTTTGCTGCCGAAGACCTTTCTCGACTCATGCACACCCTCCAGGCGCTCGCCCGCGGCGAACTGGAACTCACCCCTATTGATAAACGCTGATGAAAGGCCTTCCCGTGTCTTGCACTCCCTTTAAATCCCAGTCCTGGCAAATGCAGAAAGTCGGCCTCGCGTTTGTTCTGCTCGCATCGCTTGCCGGCTGTGGTAGTCAGAAGGAGCCTGCTTCCGATCCACCGCGAGCGGTCAAGCTGCTCACGGTGGGGGATGTAGGTTCTGTGGCCAATCGCATTGAATTGAGTGGTCTAGCTCGCTCCAGTGAGCGGAGTACCTTGGGGTTCGAGACTGGCGGGCGTATCAGCAAGCTTCATGTGGACGTGGGAGATCGCTTCTCTCGCGGACAGCTTCTGGCTGAGTTGGATGTTCAGCCCGAGCAACTCCGCCTAGAACAGGCTCGGGCGACACTCGCTGCTGCGGAAGCCGCATTGGCAGACAGAATCGTGCAGACAACGCAGCAAAGGGGGCTGCTTGAGGGCAACGTAATCTCCCCGGCTGCATTCGAGAGTGTGAAAGCACAGTTGGTTGCAGCTGAAGGCCAGGTGCGCAATGCAAAGGCCGCATTCGGCCTTGCCGAGCGTGCGCGAAGGGGGGCCGCCATTCATGCGCCATTCGACGGCGTCGTCGCGGAGAAACTCGCTCTGCCGTTCACAGATATTGCAGCCGGAGCGCCGGTGCTTCAAGTGGATGGACTACGCAGCGGCGTAGAAGTCCTTGCGACTGCATCGACGACCCAGGCGGCAAATATCAAAATTGGGCAGGTCGCCGAACTGCGCCTGAGCGAGTCAGCAAGTCCCGTTCGTGCTTCGGTACAACGCATCGGCTTGCGTGCTGAAAATGGCTCACTTTTACCTGTCGTGCTCGTTCCTCAAGATGCTACTCTTGCGCGCAGTCTTCGACCCGGGTCTGCCGTTCAAGTATTGCTGAAGGCACCGGAAGCGAAGGATGCCTCACCAGATCGTCTGATGCTTCCCTATTCGGCACTGGTGCTCAGTGAGAAAGCAGGACAAGCCGCAGTGTTTGTATATGACGTGACCGGAAAGAAGGTGCACCGCCGGGAAGTGCAATTCCAGAGCGAGCCAGGCGGCGACAACGTTCGCGTTGTGGGCGGCCTGAAGCGCGGCGAGATGGTAGTCGCGGCTGGCGCGAGTTGGCTGACGAACGAGCAACAAGTCACCCCACTCAAGGCCACGACCCAATTGGCCGGACGCTGACCCGCTACAGGAAGACTTCGCTATGAAGATCACAGAAATGGCGCTGCGCGCCAGCAGACTCACCTACCTTGCCGCGGTCATCATTCTTGTTGCCGGCATTGCCACGTTTCTCAATTTCCCTTCGCAGGAAGAGCCATCGGTCACGATTCGAGATGCGGTTGTTGCCGTTCTGAACCCTGGCATGCCAGCCGAACGTGTTGAGCAGTTGATCGCGCGTCCGATCGAGGAGCGTTTGCGGGAGCTGGCCGAGGTCAAGCGTGTAACCACAACCGTTCGCGCGGGCGGGGCCGTCATACAGGTCACGATCTGGGAGCGGTACACCGACCTAGCCCCCATATGGCAGCGCGTTCGCGCGAAGGTTGCCGATGCTCAGCCTCTGCTTCCACAGGGTACGTTGGGGCCATTTGTCAACGACGACTTCGGCCGTGTTGCCGTGGCCTCCATTGCGGTGACCGCGCCGGGCTACTCCATGGGCGAAATGCGTGTGTCGTTGAAAGAGATGCGCGATCGCCTATACGCGCTTCCCGGCGTTGATCGCATCAGCTTCTACGGCTTGCAGGAAGAGCGCGTCTATCTCGAATTTGATCGACCAAAACTAGCCCAGCTTGGATTGACCCCACAAGGGGTGATCGATCAACTCGTTAAACAAAACGTCGTGCTTTCAGGCGGGCAAATCGCCATCGGTGGCATCAACGCTTCGCTGGCTGTTAGTGGAGAGGTTCGCGACGCCGCTTCGCTGCGCGCGTTGCCGATCATGATGGCGCAAGCTCAGGGTGCGCGCGGTGCTTCGCCTGCTCCTTCAATCTCACTGGGAGAGCTTGCGCGCGTGCAGGTACAACCTGCAGATCCTCCCGAGTCTGCTGCAGTCTATAAGGGCCAGCCTGCCGTAGTGATGGCAGTGTCCATGACCTCGGGCCAGAACGTGGAGCAATTCGGCGTAGCCCTCAAATCCCGTGTGGCCGAGCTTGAGAAACTTCTGCCCGCAGGTTTCGAGCTCTCCTATGTGACATTCCAGGCAGACGTCGTCAAACGTGAAATGGGCAAGATGAACCAGGTGATGATCGAAACGATTGTCATCGTGCTCGGCGTCGTCGTCCTTTTCCTGGGATGGCGCACAGGATTCATCGTCGGGATGATCGTGCCGCTTACCATTCTGGGGGCACTGATCGTGATGCGCGCGCTGAACATCGAGCTGCAAAGTGTTTCGATGGCAGCCATCATCATCGCTTTGGGGCTCTTGGTAGACAACGGCATCGTGATTGCCGAAGACATTGAACGGCGCTTGGCAGCCGGTGAAGACCGCAAACAGGCTTGTCTCGAAGCGGGTCGTACCCTCGCACTGCCGCTGCTGACGTCCTCATTGGTTATCGTCATCGCCTTCTCCCCGTTCTTCTTCGGCCAGAGTGCGACGAGTGAGTATCTGCGCTCTCTCGTCATTGTCCTCGCGCTCACGTTACTCGGATCTTGGCTGTTGTGTCTGACCGTCACTCCACTGCTGTGCTACCACTTCACCAAAGTGCATCATCAACCGGCGAATGACGCGCAAACCTACAACACACGCTTCTATCGCGGCTATCGCAAGTTGCTTGAGTGGGTGCTTGACCACAAGGCGATCTACGTTGGTGTGATGACGGGTGCATTGGCCGTAGCTCTGTACGGATTCACGACACTGCCATACGACTTCTTGCCGAAGTCCGACCGAGTTCAATTCCAAATACCGGTGCAGCTCGCCCCTGGAACGGATTCACGGCTCACTCTTGCCAAAGTGAAGGAAGTGAGCGGCTGGCTCGGTGATCAAGAAATCAACCCCGAAATCACGGATCACATTGGCTACGTCGCTGACGGTGGGCCGCGCTTCATCCTTGGGCTCAATCCCCCATTGCCAGCATCGAACATCGCGTACTTTGTCGTGACGGTCAAGGCAGGCACCAACATTGACGTCGTGATTGCCCGAACTCGGGCTTACTTCGCGCAGCATCATGGAGATGTACGCGCAGAGCCTCAGCGGTTCTCGCTAGGCACTACCGAAGCCGGCACAGCCGTCTACCGGGTCAGTGGGCCGGATCATGAGGTGCTGATGAATGCGGCGGCGAAAATTGAGTCCGCGCTACGGGAGCTGCCAGGTACGGCCAACATCAAGAACAACTGGGATACCCGTGTCGGCCGTCTCGATGTTCGGGTCGATCAAGATCGTGCGCGACGTGCTGGCGTCACCACCGACGACATAGCTGCCTGGCTTGGCACCCGCTACATCGGCCAGTCGATCTCTGTGATCCGAGATGGCGATACCAGCGTGCCAATCGTGATGCGCGGGACGTCCAATGATCGGCGCAGCACTGCGGACGTTGGTTCGACGACCATCTATCCAGCGTCGGGTGGCCAGCCGGTTTCCCTGGCGCAAGTGGCCGATGTCACGCTCGCTAGCGAGCCGTCTGTGATCCAGCGCCGCAATCTCATTCGTACAGTCACAGTTCAGGGGCAGAACACCGCATACACCGCGCAAGAGATCGTGGATCACCTCGCACCTCGGATCGCCGCAATTGAACTACCTGCAGGCTATGCCATAGAGCTTGGTGGAGAAATTGAGGAATCGGCTGAATCGAATGCATCGCTCACGCACTACATGCCGTTCGCTCTTCTGGCGATGTTGCTGCTATTCATCTGGCAGTTCAACTCCTTCCGCAAGCTGATCGTGATTCTCGCAACGATTCCCTTCACGTTGATTGGGGTCGTGATTGCACTGAAGGCAACAGGCACTCCTTTCAGCTTCATGGCGACATTCGGGGTGCTTGCGCTGTTCGGAATCATCGTCAACAACGCCGTTCTTCTGCTCGAACAAATTGAACACGGCCTCTCGGAAGGTCTCGCCCGACATGAAGCCCTGGTGGGAGCTGCGATGCAGCGGCTGCGTCCAATCGTGATGACCAAGGTGACCTGTATCGCGGGTCTCGTGCCCCTGATGTTGTTTGCGGGGCCGCTGTGGAAGGGCATGGCCATCGGCATGATCGGTGGTCTCGCACTTGGCACGCTCGTGACGCTTGGCCTGATTCCGTTGCTCTACGAGGTGCTGTTCGGAATGAAGTGGCCGGGCAGCAAACGGAGTCACGAGGCGGTACAACAACCAGTGCAACCGGTCTGATCCCTCAGCGTAACTGTCCACACGCTTCCCCCGATCTCTCTCGTGGCCGGAGAGATCGGGGAGACAGATTCTCGCCATCAGAGAGTTTAAGAAGAAATCAGAAGCAGAGCGAATTGACCGCCTACTGCCTATTCTTTGATGCTTTGATGCTTTGATAATCAATTTTCACTGAATAGATTTGGAGAAATATATGAACCCGTTGTCATGGAATCCATGGTTGGTTCTACTGATTGCCGGCCTGTTCGAAATCGGTTGGCCACTAGGCCTCAAGATGGGTGCGGCCAATGCAGCGATGCGCTACGTGGGGCCGGCGATTGCAGTTGCCTGTATGGCAGCCAGCGGCTTTTTCCTATGGTTATCTCTTAAACAGATCCCCATAGGAACAGCTTATGCGGTCTGGACCGGCATCGGTTCGCTGGGCGCGTTTTTCGTGGGCGTGTATGTGTTCGGCGATACCGCCTCCTTGATACGTTGGGTTGGAATTGCGCTGGTTGTTGCTGGCATCGTCTGTCTGAAAATGGGATAAATGAAAATATATATGAAACGCCCTATTTCATTAATCCATTTTGTGCTGCTGGCAGGCCTCACGGCAACCTTATCTGGCTGTGCTTCAAACGGAATGACTCGATCAGGGTTTCTTGGTGATTACGATGTATTGGGAAAAACGAAGTACGAAAATGTTCTGCTCTTCAAGGCGCCAGGCTTTGAACCCAGTCGTTACCGGGAAATATTAGTCGAGGATGCTCAGGTAGTGACGGCAACTGGACGCATAGGTGGGCTTGAAGCTGAGCAAGTGCGAGAGCTTCTCGATCACGTCAACAGTGAACTGCGACATCTCCAAACTAAGTCCGAAGCTCCCGCATCGTCAGGCCGCATACGTGTGCGTGTGGCAATTACGACCATTGAGACGCCCAATAGAGCAGTCAACACCCTAACGACGTTGCTTGTTGGACCAGTGACAACTGGGGGAGCTAGTTTGGAGTTTGAGGCAGTAGATGAACAAACAGATCGTCGGGTGGCTGCTGCTAGCTGCTTCGAGCACGGCAACGCTCTCGCGGATTTCAAAGGCTCCTACACACTGCTCGGGCATGCAAAGTCTGCAATCACCACCTGCCTTGAACGGATCAATAGCGCTTGGAGAAGTGCTGGCTCGTGAATAGCTGCTATTCCATAACTTCGCGCGGATCGCGAGGAGCCTCATCAAGGGGATTCGTAGGGTGCCGTTCTTGTAACGTCTGCAGCATTCTGGAGTGGCTCTGCTTCGTCGCAAAATTGCCGGCGTTTCTCGTTCTTGTCTATTCGAAACGCTGCGTGGTGCTGCTTGCAGAGGTAAAGCGCCTGGAGGTGTGTAAATTCACACGATGGAGTTTGGCCGGTGTGCTGGCAACGGTAGTTCTGACAGGGTGTTCCACTTACCGTCCTTGGATCAACCCGACACTTTCCGACGCCGCCTTAATGTCTCTCGCCGAGAACGACCAACGCATCAGGCCGTCGGAGGTCAACCAACCGGTGGTTGTAGCGGTGACACTGTCAGGCGGGGGCGCTCGGGCGGCGGCCTTCGGCCTGGGCGTGCTGCGCGAACTCAAGGCCACACGCTTCGCGCTAGAGGGCCAGGAGACCACTCTGTTGGATCAGGTGTTCCTGGTCAGCGGAGTGTCGGGGGGCAGCATCCTTGCCGCGCACTTCGCGGCCTTCGGCGATGCCACGCTGACTCGTTTCGAGCCGGATTTTCTGCTTGTGCCTTTTGAGGGGCGACTCATACGTGAAGCTCTGTGGCCTGAGCGTCTTTATAGACTAACTTCACCTTGGTTTGGGCGCAGCCAGATCCTGGCTCAACGCTTGGACGAACTTTTTGAAGGCCGCACCTTTGGTGACGTGCGCCGACGACCGGGCGCGCCCGAACTGATGATCACGGCAACCGACCTCACGACCGGTGCCCCTTTCGATTTCACCACCGAGCAATTCCGGCTAATCTGTTCCGACCTCGATGCAACGCCGCTGTCTTTCGCGGTGGCGGCCTCGTCGGCAGTACCGCTGGTGCTGTCGCCCGTAACGGTGCGAAACAACGCCAATACCTGTCCGCCGCCTCTCCGATCTTTGCCTGTCAGAGGGCAAAATTACAGATCACGCATCCTGCAAAGCGGCATAGACAGCTACCTCAATGCGCACGATCGGCCCTATATCCACCTCGTGGACGGTGGTGTCTCCGACAACCTCGGCGTACGTCTGATGCTAGACCGGCTAGTAGCTTCGGGCTCAATGAGCGCCAATTTCTCGGAGGTCAAGCCCGGAAGCTTGCGCCGACTCGTGTTGGTGACGGTGAACTCCGAACGAGGACTGAGCGAGAGAGTGGACAGTAGCGACCGAGTTCCCAGCACGACGCAAGTACTTGAGTCGCTGATCTTCGGTGCCGGCGCTCGCGAGACCCAGGTGACGCTGGCCATGCTTAACGACGACCTGCAACACTGGCGTTCCGAGATTGTCCGCACCCGTGGCCAAGCGGACAGCCCCTTTGCGGCCGACGCAGAAATCTACGTAGTAAGCGTAAGTCTGAACGACGTGCCGGACGACAAGATCCGGCATTCGCTGCTGCGCGTGCCCACAGCCTTCACGATCGAGGCTACGGATGTCTTGGACCTGCAAACTGCGGGAGGCGAAGCACTGAGGCAATCCAAGGAGTTTATGGCATTGATTGAATCTCTAAGAAGAATCACAGCAGCCAAGCAGACTGCGCCTGGTACTCAGCTTCCCTTGATATCTAACTGATACCGATACTGGGCTTTCGTCCAAGTTCCCAAGAGGCACTTCCGCCGATAACCTTTGCGGCAAGCTGTTGTCCCAGTCGCGGCTCAATTACCGGCCGCCACGGCACAAGGCTGAACCCCATGCCGTCATCGAGCATCGCGTAGCGCCCGCTGGCGAGCATAATGGAACGCCGGTAGATACCGGCTACGCGCTGCCCGTCGGCCACCGGGCGATGCTCTAGGCCGGTTTCCGCCGCAATGTCTTTCGCGGCCTGCACTAGTTCCCGATTGCGTAGCGTGCCCAGCAGGTTGCGCGCGAGGATGACGCGCTGCCCGCGGCGCTGTGCCAGCCCCTGTTCTTCGAGGAAATCGGCTCGCTGCTGTATGGCCTGCTTGGTATCACCGCCAAAGCCCAAGTTGCCCAGCCCACGGCCACCGCCGATCAGTTGCTGGTCAAGCCAAGTCGCGCCGATGACGCGGGCCTGCCGTTCAATAGGAAGGTGTGATTTCAGCTCTACGGCTACATCGCCCAGCCGTTGCGCGTCGTATTGGCGGCCACGCTCGGCCAGGTCGTCCGGTACCTTCCATAGCCCTTCGGCCACGCGCTCCACGATGCAAGCCCGGCGCAGGGCTTCCAGCCGCCGGACATGAGCGGCGACGACTTCCTGCGGGTCGCGTCCGGGCGTAGCCCGGCCCTGCTCGATTACCAGGTGATGATCGGTGCGGTACAGGCCATCGCTCGCCAGCGAGGCGATGTTCTTGTCGGCCGTGCGCACCTCAGTCGAACCCTTCACCTCTACCACAGCGCCCGTGGGATAGTTCGCCAGTTCGTCGCGGGCGTTCAGTGCAACGTAGTGGGCCTTACCGTCCGTGCCGTCGATGATCAGATAGCCTCGGTCGTGCAACTCATCGGCAAGCCCCTTCGCGGCCACGCGGCCGATGAGGCTGCGACCATCGTCGCCCGGCTCGAACACCGCCAGCTCACGCGGCTGGCCGCTCATGGCCCGCTGCATCGTTCGGATGATGTCGCCACGCTCACCCAGGGCACGCAAGGTCTTCTCGGCATCGGCATGAATGGCCCAGGTGCCGGGCTGCACCTCGTCGGCTAGGCCCAGGCGCTGCAAGCGTTGCAGGCGGCCGATCAGCAGCAGGCGCTGGCGTTGCAACCTCGGCTCGTTGAGCCGTTCGACATGCACCCGGCCATCCTCGCCGGTCTCGCGCTGCAAGGTGCGATCCAGGCTCGTCCACCGCTCCTGTTCCACCTCGCGCCTCAAGGTCTGCTGAATCTCCAGTTCGGTGCGCGGCCCCAGCCACTCGGTCGCCAGCTCGGCGGCGCGATGGCGGAAGCCGTGGGCGATGTAGTCACCCGCGATGATGAGGTCTTTGCCGGTGTCGTCGCGCCCGCGCACGATCAGGTGGGTGTGCGGGTTGTCGGTGTTCCAGTGATCCACCGCCACCCAATCCAGCCGCGTGCCCAGGTCGGCTTCCATGCGGCTCACCAGATGCCGGGTGTAGGTGCGCAGGTCGTCCAGCTCGGCCCCGTCCTCGGGCGAGACGATGAAGCGGAAATGGTGCCGGTCGTCGGCGCAGCGTTCCTTGAAGGCGTCCAGATCGGCTTCGTCGGCCTGTGGCCCGTAGCCCCGGCCCGGTTCGCCATCGCGACCCGCGCCGTCGCGCTCGATGTAGCGCAGGTGCTTGGCGAGCGATTGCGGGCTGGCCCGCTGGTGATTGACCAGCAAGGTCTTGATGGTCACGCGCCGCGACATGGGCATTAGCTTCGCCCCGGCGAAGCGCGCCGCCGTGTGGCCACGTCCGAGCCGAGAGCCGGGCCGCTGGCCGGTGCCAGCCGCGCCAGGACGGCGTACTGCCGACTTGCCGCTGCTGGCTTTGCCGGCCTGCTTGAGCACCTTGGAAACGAAGCTCTGCCCCTGGCCCTTGCCCCGGTTCTTCGGGGCGCTGGGGCGCACGCGAAAGTCGTCGTCGCGGCTGTCGGTCATGGCTGCGCTCCCCGCAAGCTTGGGCGTGTCCTGTCGTGCGAAGCACGCGGACATGCCAGCATTGGCGCGACCCTCGCGCCAAACGCGGCACGGTGGCGAAGCCGCTCCGTGCCGCGTTCCCCCCATGTGCTGACTGGCTTTCGACGCGGCCAGGTGCCGCGTCCTTTTGTCTTGCCTTCCGCCTTTGCCCTTCGCTGTCGCTCCAGGCAACGGCGGCCCGGCGGCGCTGCTGCGTGAACAGACAGCGCGCCGGCGAAAGCGCCAATGGCCGCAGGCCGGGCGCGTTCGAGGCAAGACGCCTGAACGTTGGACGGCTGCGCCGGATGCTGCGCGACGTGCGGTGCGAATGCACCGGCACGACAGGCGCAGCGACACTGAAGCAGCCAGCAGAACGACATGCCCGATGGCACGTCAGAGCGCAGCGAATCGGCGGCCATCATGGGCGTATCTCCGGCCACACCGGATGCGCAACGCCGATCACGGCGGATGCGCTGACCGGGCCGAAATAGCGGCTGTCGAACGATGCTGGATTCGTCACGCTCAACAGGAGCAGTTCGCCCGGTTCAAGGCGGCGGCAAAGCTGCAAGGACGGCAGCGCCCGGCCCAGCCGGTCGGCGGGCAGTACGGCGGCCGAAGGCACGCCGTCGATGCGTACCTGACCGGCGACGATGCAGACGTGTTGCGGCGCGACCGCGCCCACACGTTTGAGCAGCGGAACGCGCGTCGGCAGGTAGCCGCGCTGCGCAGCGAGCGCGGCAGCCGTGGCCGGAAGCGGCACCAGCACGATGCTGTCCACGGACAACGGACGTGGCAGCGAGGCGGTGCGCGGGTCGAACGGGTCAATGCGATACCAGCCGACCGCCACGCTGTCGGACGGGTTGTAGGTCAGACGCGGCAGCGGCGACACGAAAGCCGCCCAGGCCAGCGCAGCGAAGCCGATGGCGGCCAGTGTCGCCAGCACGATGCGAGCGCGCAGGCGTGAGCGAGGACGCGGCGCCACGTCGGGCGCGTTGGGTGTGGTGGTCGGGGCGGTCATGGCAGCACCTTCCCGGCCAGCCAGGCGGTATGCCGCTCGGTGGTGTATTCGGGCAGCGCAAGGCGAGCCGCAAGACGGTTGCCCAGCGTGCGCCAGTACGCCGGCGACACGTCGATGGCAGCGATGCCCAGCGCCTCGATGCCGTCGATGCGCTCCAGCACGGCGCGCACGTTGGCATCGCCTTCGGTGTGTAGGAGCAAGCGCGCGCCCGGCTGAACACCGGGGATGCGCTGCGCCGCGTCCAGCGGTGTGCAAGCCTGCATCACCATGAGTTGCCAGCGGATCGTGCCGTAGTCGTTGGCCTGCCAGCGGATGCGGCAGAGCATCGCGCCCGGCAGGAACACCGCGCAGCGCCGCCAGCGGTCGAGCTGAAGCGTGCGCGCCGGTTCGCCGAAGCGCAGGTAGAGCTTGAAGCGATGTTCGAGGTAGGCCAGCGAAACGCGCGTCAGCGGCACATTGCCGGCCTGTCCGGCGAGTGCCGAAAGCGCAGGCAGCGGCGCAGCCGGTGCCGCGTTCGCGGCAGGCCAAGCGAATGCGTTCATGGTGTGTTCTCCGGCGGAAACTCCCGCTCCAGCAGGCCGCGCAGCAGGTCGGCCACGGTCACGCCTTGCGTGAAGGCCGACACCTTGATGCGCGCCCGCATGGCGGGCGTGATGTCGAGCGTGAGGCGGGCCGTGTAGAGGTCGCCTTTGCCCAGCGCGTCGGCATCGCCCTGACGAATCCACGCCTCGGCGTGCGGATTCGCGGGCGGACGTGCGCCGATGCCGACGCGCTTGCCCGTGCGTTTGCTGTTGGGTGGCTGCTGCGCTGTCATGTCGGCCACCGCAGCAGTTCGTCCACCAGGGCGGTGATTTCGCGGGCGGCGGCACTGTCGGGCGCTGTCTCGCGTGCGAGCCGGCCAGCGGCCACGCTGTCGGCGAAGACGATGCGCTGATGCACCTCCGAGCGCAGCGCGGGCAGCGGCTGTTCGGCGAGCGATTGCCGCGCCTCGCGCCCGATGATGGTGGTGCTGACGCGCCGGTTGATGACGAAGGCCGCGCGGAGCAGCGGCCGGAACACCTGCGCCTCGCGGATCAGCGAAACCATTTCCGAGCTGGCCCAGAGGTCGTAGGGGCTGGGCTGCACCGGGATCAGCACGCGCTCGGCCGCCAGCAGCGCGGAGCGCGCCAAGGCGGCGATGCGCGGCGGCCCGTCGATGATGACGTGATCGGCCCGCCTGGCGAGTTCTGGCGCTTCCTGATGCAGCGTTTCGCGTGCGAGGCCCACGGCGCTGAACAGCCGTGGCAAGCCTTGCTGGCTTCTGCGCTGCGTCCAGTCCAGGGATGAACCCTGCGGGTCGGCATCGAGCAGGACGACATGCTGGCCGCGCATCGCCAGTTCGCCCGCGATGTGCGTGGCGAGCGTGGTCTTGCCGACACCGCCTTTCTGGTTGAGCAGAGCGAGGATCATGGCGCGGCCCTCCCTGCTGGAAAGCCGGGCTTTACCTGCCGTGCAAAACGCTGTTCGCCGTGCCGTTTCTCGGTTGTCCACCGAAACGGCGCGCTTCTACTAAAAGTTATGTATTTCTTGTTAGGGAAGTTAGAGGGGCCGCAAACCCGCGCCGTTATTGGCTTTCCGGCGTTTTCGTACTCCTGATAGCACGATAGGCGTACTCCCGATAGCACGATACCCGGTACTCCTGATAGCACGAGGCCGTCCACACCTTTTCCACGAGTTATCCCCGTGCCGTGTGCAGCACGGGCCGGAAGGTCAGCAGTTCTTGTCCGTCGTCCGGCATTCGCTCGATGCCCAGGACGTAGCCGGGCAGCGACTGCCGCGCCACCAGGACGCGCAGGTCGTAAGCGAAGTCGGAGAAGCGCGCAGCGCTGCCCGACTTGCGGTGCAGGTGCCGGAAGTCGAATTGCCAGCCGCCCGGCTGCTTGCCGCCGTGCTTGCGCACCAGGCGGTACAGCCAGCGCTCGATCCCGCCCTTCAAGCGGAAATAGGCTGGGTCGATGGTCAGCACCAAGGCGGCATCGAGCACGCCCGCATAGAACCAGTCCGGCAGGATCAGTTCGATGCCCAGCGGCACGCCGCTGGCATCGGCCAGTTCCTTCCACTCGTTGATCCACGAGAAGCGATGCAATCGCCTTCCCGTGGTTTCGCGGATGGACGTGGCCACCGTGGTCGATTGCAGCCGGTCGAGCGCGGCTTTCAGGCGCAGGTAGTCGTTGAGAGACGTGCCGCGCCCGATGAAGCGCAGGATCTCGTAGGGAGTGGCGCGTATCCAGCGCGACGGGCGCAAGCCCGCGTCGCGCGCCTCCACGATCTGCGAGGCGGCCCAAATCAGCAGGTCGGCATCCCATATCGTTGCGATGCCGTGCTCCTGCGTACCCTCCACGCGGATGGTGATGCCGCCGGCGCGGAAGTCGATCGGCGCGGTACGCCGCGACTTCGCCAGCGAGAAGAACGGAAAGGCCATCAAGTCCTGGCTGTCGCGGGGTGCCATGTCGCCCGGCAGCGCGCGGAACAGGTCGAGCTGTTCGCGCTGCAAGGCTTGCCCTGGCGGGCTGGACATGGCGACGGCCACCCACGCGCCAGCGATCAGCGGCCATCACGGTAATCGCCCGCGTGGCGTTCGGCATATTCCGGGTCGGAAGTCGCCTCGTAGCTGCGCTGGTCGGCCCAGGCATCGAGGTCGGACACCGCGTACATGACGCGGCGGCCGAACTTGCGGAACTTCGGGCCGCCGCCGATCACGCGCTGTTTCTCCAGCGTGCGTGGCGACAGGCGCAGGTACTCGGCGGCTTCGTCGTTGGTCAGGTAGCGTTGGGGCTGCGCAGGCGCAGCGACAGCAGCGGCGGCAGGCCGCAAGGGAGCGGGTCGCATGGGATGTACCTCCATCAAGCCCGGCCACACCACGCGGCCGGTTAGAGGCACTTTCAAGAAAGCGAGGCTGCTTGCTAAGGGACGATCTACGGGGGACGCGAAACGTCCCCCCCTACTGCAACGGCGGCGGAAGCTGTGCCAGGCGGCGATAGCCGCCACGCATCAGCGCATCGCCACGACGTACCAGCCGCCGCACGCGGGCACGTAAGGCGCTGTCCTTGTGCCAGTCGGCGGCGACGGCATCGGCGCCGAACAGCCCTTCGGCCACTTCGCGCAATGACGCGCCCGCCAGGGTCGCGTCGAGCGTCTGCAAGGTGTGCAGTTCCAGCACCGCGGCCGTCGTGGGCCTGGAACGGGCCGCCGCCGCAGGCGTGGCAACCGTGGCCACGGCCAATGCGTCCAGCTCGGACGCGAGCGTGCGATAGCGCGCGCAGGGCGTGGCGCAGGCGCGGGTGGCGTAGAGGTAGGCCATGCCGTCTTCCAGGCCCGGCGCGAGCGCGAGCCGCAGGCAGCAGCCGGGCCAATGCGACACCAGCACCAGGCGCTTGCCGTCGTGGATCAGTTGCTTGCGGCCAGGGACGCGCCAGAACTCGAAGGCATGGGCTTCGGGTGGCGGGTCATCGTCCGGGTAAACCTGCACGACGGCATCGTGATCGGGAAACCAGGCCGGATGCGCGTCGCGCGCATCCAGGGCTGGGTCTTCCAGCAGGCGCAGGCCCCACGCCTGCGCCGTGTCCGGCCGGCGGCGGCGGCGCAGCCAGTCGCGGCGGTAGTCGGGATTTCGGCGCAGGTATTCCCACGCCAGCGCAGGGCCGTCAAGGTGCAGAACGTAGAGATAGGCCGCTGTCGGATACCAGTGTTCGGCGCTGCGATCAGTCATGGCGAAACCTCCCTCTGTTTGGGATGCGTCGCCACGATTTCCGCGATGCGGGAACTATCGAAATGCCATCAGGTCGTCATCAAAATTGGTTAGGCTGTAACTGTCGGTGTCAAGACCATTTGGCTCTGCGTGTTGCGGAAATCGTCTGAATGCGACGGCTACGCCTTCAGGAAAATGACGCGCAGCACCGAACACCGTGCCGCAGCCCGCGCCCAAGATCAGGACTGTTTTCAACAGGATCGCACCACTTCGGTGCAAGAATGCGGATTCAGACCTGCACGGTCTTGATCAAGATTGAAATAGTCACGATGCGCCCCGGCTGGCTAGGCCGCGCTGGTTTTCATCAGTCCGTGATCGCGCCGTTCTCCTGCGCCAGCCGGACGTACTCCGATAACGGGCGCACCGCCTGGAAATACCGATCCCGCCGCACCGGCAGCTTGCGCGGCCCGACGATGCCCGCCAGGTCGGACAGCTTGACCATCCCGAGCTCAGGCATACCGATACCGAGGTCGATCAGGCCGTAGGCCGTGTCGCCATCCGCCGGGTCGAGCGACACCAGCAGCCAGGTCACATGCGCGTCCGGGGTGAACAAGCGCACCACGGGCAGCGGGTCGAGCCGCTGACCAGCGGCGAGCGCCGCGCCGTGGGCCAGCAGCCGGGCGCGTTCATCAGCGGTGACAAGCGGCAGGGTCATGGGCAGCTTCTCCACGAAACCGACGATGCGCGAATGCGCTTTGGTGCCGAAGCGCAGAACTGCCGAAACGCATCCGTGCATTCGTGTGGAAGCACCGATGTGCAAGCCATCGCATCCGTAGAAGAACAGAAGCGCCGAAGCGGAATTGTCGGAAGCCGGAAAGACACGGATGCGATTCCCCGGTTCTGTCGGAATCCGCATCTGCGGATTTCCGTAAAAGCACGAAAGCGGGCCTTTCAGCCATGAATGAACACTATAGATTGTAGCCCTATAGGGCGCAATGGGCTGTCATCTTGGTTTTTATGGGGAAACCAAGTTAGTGACAGCGAAACACTCATTGGCAACGGCAATACGGACAGTCAGGAAGGCGCGAGGCTTGAGCCAGGAAGCGTTCTCCGACGTGTCCAGCCGCACCTATATGAGTACGCTGGAGCGCGACTTGAAAAGTCCGACCCTGCACAAGCTGACCGAGCTGTGCGAGGTCATGGAAGTGCATCCGCTGACGCTGTTGACGCTGGCCTACGCCGGCGACGACACGCACAAGGCCGACGAACTGCTGGCGCGGGTGCGCCAGGAGTTCGAGGCCGTGCTGAAAGAGCGCGACGCGCCCTAGCGCGTCTGAATGCCCGCAAGCGGAGCGCGCAGCGCCGCCAGGCGCGAAGGCGTGAGGGATTGAAGCCGAATGGACATGACGCCATTGGCGGCATGGGGCGCAGCCCGAAAGCCCGGCGGCGCAATGCGCCGACACGCCATGCTGTTCCTACTGCCACGGGCTTCGAGCCATTCGACCATCACCAATGCAATGCTGGCCTTGGACATGCGGGACATGGGGCAACTGCCGAAACCCTGTGCGTGCGATGCTGCGATCAGCAGCACCGCGCCCCGCCGCAATGGGCGGGGCGCGGTGGGCGGCCGTCAGGCCGCCTTGGGCTTGCTGCGCGACCAGATGAGGTCGTGCGTGTCATTCTCGCCTTCGATCAGGCGGGCATAGACCGTCGCCGGGAATGAAGGATCGTCGATGGCCACCGACAGGTAATCCCGCCCGGCCTCGCTGGTTTTCTTCCACGCCGCGCCGAAGTCGTGGCCGGCCGCTTGCAGGCGGAAGTCCGGGGCGCTTTCGTTCTCGCCCTTGTCGTTGGGAACCAGCTTGACCTTGAAGTTGAGGGTCAGGGTGCGGAGCTGGCCGGTGAAGCCGTCTTTCTCTGCGGTGAAGGTGCCGATGTTAGCCATGATGATTTCTCCTTTCGGGTTGAACAAGGTCGCGCCAGTGCGTCCTTGTTGTGATCCGTCCGGCGGGGGATGGGCTGGCCGCACCGCGCAGCGGTCGCAACACCGTGGAGAACCTGGAAGCGAAAAGAATTTGTCCCGCGAGGAATGCGCGCAGCGCAGGGGGAATTGTTTTCGCTGGAAGGTTGCGGCCATGAAGCCCAGCCACCGCCAGGATTCACAACAACACAAGGACGTACTGGCCGCCCGCTCCCGAATGGAGGCATGGCCGACTCGGCATCCCCGCGCGACGGCTTCACCGGCCTGCGCCCTGACACGGGCAAGGACAATGCCCAGCGACAAGGTGAAAGCGTCCCTACTGCTGCTTGCGGCCCTTTGCGTGAGGCGTGGCGTGGAAGCTCCATTGCAAGGCCGGGCGGCGTGTCGGTGAACCGTCCTTCGTGACGTACAGGCGACGAACCGCCAGCGTCGAGGACGGCACGCTTTCGTGCAACCTGCGGCAGCAAGCCGGGGCGTAGCCCCACACGCCCGTCCATTGCGGTGGGGCGCGTTCGGAATGTCGTTAGCGACATTAACAACACCACAAAAAAAAATAAAAATTTTAAAACCCACAAAAAAAAAATTTTAAACCCCCCAAACAAAA